>NZ_JABUMQ010000500.1:0-5368 GCF_013336645.1 Myxococcus sp. CA039A
GGGTGGCGCCGGGTGGCGCGGTGGGGTTGATGGGTTTTGGCCAGGGTGCGTGGACGGCGGTGAGCGCGGCGGCGCAGGCGCCGGAGGACGTGGGCTTCCTGGTGTTGGTGTCCGGAGGGGGCGGCGCGGTGTGGAAGCAGGAGCAGCACCGCATGCGCAACGAGGGTCGGCGGCGGGGCCTCACGGGGCCGGAGCTGGTGGACCTGACGGAGTTCCTCGACGTGCTGTACGACGCGCGCCTGTACACGGACGAGGGCGCGGCGCGTGCGCTGAAGACGCTCGACTTCCAGCTCCAGCGGGCCAAGCGCAAGCGTTGGTACGCGGTGACGGCGATGCCGCCCTTCAAGGGCCTGCCGGTGGCGCGCTTCCTGGACGTGCAGCGCAAGATGTGGCGCAACGTGTTGTCCTACGACGCGGCGGAGGACCTGCGGCGGGTGCGCGGGCCGGTGCTCGCGCTCCTGGGCGAGCGCGATGAGACGACGCCCGCTTCGCTCACGGCGCGGGCGCTGAATCGCGGGCTGAAGCTGCGGCCCGGCGCGCCGGGAAGGGCGCTGGTGAAGGTGATTGCTCGCGCGGACCACTGGCTCGCGGAGCCGGCGCGGGAGGACCAGCCGGGAGTGGAGGTGGTGACGAGCGATGCGCTCGACACCCTCTCCGCGTGGCTTCGCGCGCTGGAGCGCTGAGGGCCAGACTCAGTACGGCCGCTGGCCCGAGTAGTTGCCCGGGGGCGCGTAGTTACAGACCCAGAGCTGCCACGTGGGAAACTGGCTGCCCCAGGGCGAGTTGATCGTGCACACCTGCGTGGCGCAGCCCACGCGCTTCGTGTTGCGCCACACCACCTGCGTGTAGTGGCCGCACATCTTGCCGCTCGTGCACGTGTTGTTCGCGTAGTTGTAGTCCTTGACCTCGCTGCTCCAGCCCTCCACCACGTTCCGGGTGGACATGGAGTTCGGCGTGGCGGCGGTGAGGTTCTCGCCGTAGCTGCCACGGTCGGGGTTGTGCTCGAACTTGCACTTCGCCGCATACGCCTTCGCGACGTTCTCCGCCGCCGTGTCCCAGGTGAGTGGGTCCAGCGCGGGGCTCGGCGTGGGCTGTGCGGCGGCGCGGGTGGCGTTGTGTCCCGCGAGCATGTCCTGGGCGAATGGCGACAGCGTGCCAGAGCCCGAGTCGGGTGTGCCCGAACCAGAGTCCGGCGTACCAGAGCCCGAGTCGGGTGTGCCCGAACCAGAGTCCGGCGTACCAGAGCCCGAGTCAGGTGTGCCCGAACCGGAGTCCGGCGTACCGGAACCCGAGTCAGGTGTGCCGGAGTCTTCGGTGTCCGGGCCGTCATCGTCCGGCTCATCCGAGCCGCAGCCGGCACCGGCGAGCCAGGCCACGAGGAGACCGCAGGTCAGCAGAGGTCGGACGAGGGAGCGGTTCATGGCGCGGATTATCCGCCGCCCTCGCCACGTCCGAAAGGGTGTGCGGACCGCGTACCCGCGGGCAGCCCGACTCAGTAGGGCCGCTGTCCGACGAAGTTTCCGGGCGGCGTGTAGTTGCACACCCAGAGCTGCCACGTGGGGAACTGGCTGCCGAAGGGCGAGTTCTTCTTGCACAGCACCGTGGCGCAGCCGACCGCGCCCGTCTTGCGCCACACCACCTGCGTGTAGTGGCCGCACACCTTGCCCTTCTTGCAGGTGTTGCGCGCGTGGTCGTAGTCCGCGACTTCATCCGCCCAGCTCTTCACCACCTGTCGTGTCCCCCACGCATCCGGAGTGGCGGCGGCCAGGTTCTCCCCGAAGTCACCCCGGTCGGGGTTGTGGTCGAACTTGCACGCCTTCGCCCACGAGGCGGCCTGTCGCGCGGCGTCCTCGGACCAGACGAGCGGCGGAAGCGAAGGCTTCGGTGTCGGCCGGGCCTGCGCGCGGGCCTCGTTGTGCGCCTCCACCATGTCCCGCGCGAAGTCCTTCGCGGGGGACGGCGTGGGGCGCGACTCCTGGGGCGTGCCGCGCGCGGACGTCTGCTGCCCCCGGGACGCGGTGGTCGCGGCGCGCGGGGCCGTCGAGGACTTGCGCTGCCCCGACTTGGAGGTGGCCGGGACGCAGCTGAGCGGAAGGACGAGCAGGACAAGGAGAGGCCAGCGAAGCGCGAGGGGAGACGGACGCATGACGAGAATGATGCGTCAGGACTCCCACGCGTGCATGTGACGTTGAATCCCCGCGTTCGCGAGGTCGGCGTCTACCCCCCGAGCCCCGCCAGCTCGCCCGTGCCATCCGCGCCGAAAGTGGTGACGTTGGGGACGCCCATGGCCCGCATCATGGAGATGTAGAGGTTCGCGATGGGCATGCCCGGTGCGCGCAGATGCCGGTCCGTTCCGACGGCTCCGCCCCCCTTGCCCGCGAGGAGCACGGGGAGGTTCCGGTGGATGTGCGCGTTGCCGTCCTCGACCTCGCTGGTGAAGTACACCAGCGAGCTGTCGAGCAGCGACGCGCCTGGTCCATCCTGGGACTCCTTCAGACGCCGCACGAGGTAGGCGTACTGCTCCACCTCCCACCGGTCGATGCGCGCCAGGGCGTCGTAGTTGGACTGGACGTACTGGTGATGCGAGTAGGCGTGGTGTCCGCCGCTGAGTCCCAGAAAGCCATACACCTTGTTGCTGCGCGCGTTGGCCATCATGAAGGTCGCGACGCGGGTGAGGTCGCATTGGAAGGCGAGGACGATGAGGTCCATCATCGCCTTCGTCTTGGTGCGCGGGTCTTCGTCTTCGCTGGGGGCGACCTGGCTTCCACACGTGATGCCTTGCTGGCCCAGGGACTCCATCTGCTTCTCCAAATCGCGCACGCTGGTGAAGTACTCATCGAGCTTGCGGCGGTCCGTGGCGCCGAGCTGCTTCTGGAGCGTGGTGGCGTCCTCGCGAACGAAGTCGATGATGCTCAGGCCGTAGGCGCGGCGCTTCTCTATCTGGGCCTGCGTCGTCCCGGGGTCGACGCCCGCGAAGAGTCGGTCGAAGACAGCCTTGGGGCGAGCCTCCTTGGCCATGGGCGTGCGGGGCCCTGCCCAGGAGATGTTGTTGGCGTAGGGGCATGCGTAGCCGGAGTCGCAGTTGCCGATGCCTCGGCCCGCGTCGTTGCCCAGCTCCAGCGAGGGATAACGCGTGGCCTTCTGTTGGGCCAGGTGGTTGGCGATGACCTGGTCCATGGAGATGCCCGCGTGGAAGTCGGTGCCCTCCGTCTTGAAGGCCTTGGTGCAGGACAGGAGCGCGGCGGTGCCCGCGGCGTGGTGCCCGTCTCCGTCCGGCCTGCCGGAGTCGTTGGCGAGCCCGCTGATGACGAGCACGTCGCTCTTCACGGGCGCCAGCGGCTGGAGCGATGGCGTCAGCTCCCAGGTGGCGCCGGTGCCTGTCGGTGTCCACTTCTGCATGTGAATGCCATTGGGCACGTAGAAGACCGCCAGTCGGCGGGCGGTGGGCAGGGCCTCAGCGGCGCGCGCGGTGCCGGGCACCATCCGCTCCAGCAGGGGGAGCGCCATCAGCGCGCCCGCGCCGCGCAGCAGGGTCCGACGGGACAGTGACAGCTTCTTGCTCATGGTGACTGGGCCTCCGGGTCTCCCCGTCGGGAGGTGAAGTGGTCGCTGAGGACGATGGCGAGGATGTAGTCACTGAGGCGTCCGCCGCTGGCCTCCGCCGTCGCGGCGATTTCCCTCACCGCGCAGTGGTCGGCCTCCGCCATGCCTCGGCCGAGCGCGTAGGTGAGCAGGTGCTCGGTGAAGCAGGAGGGCAGCTTCGGGTCCTCCTTGATGAAGCGCCGCATGTCCACGCTGCCGTTGAGCACGGTGCCGTCGGGCAGGTCTCCGGTGGCGTCCACGGGCGCGCCGCTGACCTCGTTCAGCCGCCAGCGGCCGATGGGGTCATAGTTCTCCAGCGAGAGTCCCAGCGGGTCCATCATCCGGTGACAGCCCTGGCACTGGGGCAGGCTGCGGTGCAGCGCCATGCGCTCCTTCATCGTCATGTGAGGATTCACGGGGGGCGGCAGGCCCTCCACGTTCGGCGGCGGCGGTGGCGGCGCGGAGCACAGCAGTTGCTCCAGCACCCAGACGCCGCGCTGCACGGGCGAGGTGCGGTCCGAATTGGAGGTGACGGTGAGCAGTGAGCCGTGGCCGAAGATGCCCTGGCGTTCCGGATGACCGGAGAGGTCCACGCGTCGCGGTGTGCCGCTGCCGGGTGGGGGCAGGCCGTAGTGGGTGGCGAGCGCGTCGTTCACGAAGGTGAAGGGCGCGTCGATGAGGTCCCTCAGCTTGTGGTCGCCGGTGATGAACTCCTGGAAGACCAGCTCGGTCTCCTGGCGCATGGCCTCGCGCAGCTTCTCGTTGAAGGCGCCGTAGAGCGCGGGGTCTGGCTCCGCCGAGTCGAGCGCGCGGGTGAACAGCCACTGTCCCGCGAAGTTGCTCACCAGGGCCTGGGCCTTCGGGTCCGCGAGCATGCGGTGCATCTGGGCTTCCAGCTCCGCGGGCGTGCGCAGCTTGCCTTGCTCGGCGGCCTGGAGGAGCGGCTCGTCCGGCATGCTGCTCCAGAGGAAGTAGGAGAGGCGGCTGGCCAGCTCGAAGTCGTCGAGCCGGCGCGGCGTGGCGGAGGTCGGCTCCGGGTCCTTCTCCACGCGGAAGAGGAAGTGGGGCGACACGAGCACTGTGCGCAGGGCGAGCTTCACGCCTGCCTCGGGCGTGTCTCCCTGTTGCTTCGCGAGCGTGAGGGCGCGCAGCAGCCGGTCCACCTCCTCGGAAGTCACGGGGCGGCGCCAGGCGCGGCGAGCGAAGCGCGAGACGATGTCGCGGGCACAGGGCTCGGGATTGATGGCGTCCAGTGCGCAGGTGCGCAGCTTGCCCTGGGCCCAGGCGGTCTCCACGAGCTTCTCCGCCGCCGTGGCGTACTTCTCCAGGAGGAGGGGAGACAGGCTGAGGACATCCGCGTTGTTGTCGAAGCCGTAGCCGTGGTCGTCGGTCGGGAAGTCGCGGGCGGGGCGGGTGGTGTCGCCCAGCAGGTCGCGCACGGTGGCGTCGTACTCGGCGCGGTTGAGGCGGTGCAGGGTGACGCGGCCGGGGTCACCGGAGACGTTCTCGCACTCGTCATTCTGGGTGTGGGGATTGTCCTGGTCGGGGAGGACGCGAGCCTTGGGCAGTGAGTCGCCCTTGCAGCCGGCGAGCAGCAGCATGCAGCCCGCGCTCGCGAGCCAGTGCCCGAGCCTTCGTTCGTGAGGCCTGGAAGTCACGTCCTCAACCCCTTTCGCAGCGCCGCGCCTGGCGGAATCCGGTCGGGGCAAAGCAAGACGCTCACCAAGGCATCGCGCTGGACAGTGAACGCGGAGGGCGACCTGGGGGGCGAGGTGGACGGGTGGGG
>NZ_JABUMQ010000501.1:0-5322 GCF_013336645.1 Myxococcus sp. CA039A
TTCGTCCCCCGTGCCGAGCCTCGCGGCGGTCCCCACCCCCGCGCACGAGCCGAGCACGCGCTGGCTCGTGGGGATTCTGCTGGTGGTGGCCCTGTTGCCGCGGCTGGTGGTGTTCTTCCTCAACGAGAATCTCTACGGCGACGCGGTGGTGCGCACGGAGCTCGCGGAGCGCTGGCTGCGCGAGCCGCACCTCATCACCGCGTACGGGGATGGCGCGTACCAGTTCGGTCCGCTGCACCTGTACCTGGTGGGCGTGGCCCTGTCGGTGTTCGACAGGGAGGTGGCGGGGCGCGTGGTGAGCCTGCTGTTCGGCGTGCTGTCGGTGGTGCCGCTGTTCGCGCTGACGCGGCGGCTGTTCGGCTGGCGCGAGGGCGTGGTGGCCGGGCTGGCCTTCGCCGCCTGGGGCATGCATCTGCAGTTCTCCACCACGGCGGGCAGCGAGGCGGTGTCGCTGTTCTTCATGCTCGCCGCCTTCGCGCTGTACGCGGAAGCGGTGGACGAGAACCGCTTCGCGCCGCTGTTCCAGGCCGCGCTGATGCTCAACCTCGCGTGCGCGCTGCGCTACGACGCGTGGATGTACATCCCGCTGCTCTGCGTGGCGTTGGTCTTCAGCAGCCAGGACAAGGTGGCGGCGTTGACGCGCGCGGTGGGCTTCGGGCTGGCGTGCCTGCCGTTCCCCCTGCTGTGGATGCAGGGCAACGAGCTGATGCACGGCGACCCGTTCTTCCCCGTGAAGGCGGTGGAGGACTTCCATCGCAACTGGGTGCTGTCCTCGGCGGGTTCGGGGGCCGCCATCGGGTGGCGGGTGCAACAGCTGTTCTTCTGGCCCGGGGTGGCGCTGCTCACCCTGTCGCCGGGCGTGGCGTTGCTGGGCATGGTGGGCATGGTGAAGGCGTGGAAGGCGCGGCCGGACACGCGCTGGCTGGTGGCGGCGGCGGTGGTGCCCACCGCGTACTTCACGTTCCGCGCGGTGGTGCTGTTGAACTTCGTGCCGCTGGGGCGCTTCACGGTGACGCAGTTGGTGGTGCTGCCGGTGTTCGTGGCCTTCGGCTTCGCGGCGCTGGTGGGCAGCAAGGGCGAGGGGCTGCGCAAGGCGGTGGTGGGCGTGACGGCGGTGCTCGCGGTGGCGCTGCCGGTGGCCATGGGCCTGTTCACCTTCCACGCGGAGGGACGGCTGCAGGACTCCTTGCGGCCGGTGAGTCCCACGTCGACCAACCCGGTGCCGGTGATGCGGGTGGCGGACTTCGTGAAGGAGCAGGTGGCGGCGAAGGGGGGCGCGGTGGCCCTCGACGACGACCCCAGCTACATGGACCTGCAGGTGGCCTTCTTCTCCGGGCTGCCCGAGGAGCGCATCGCCCGCGTGCGCTGGGACACCTTCCGCAAGCGGCTGGCGGAGGCTCGGCCGGAGGTGTTGGTGCGCTTCGACCAGGGCTCGCTGGTGAAGGACCCCGGCGTGAAGCTGGAGGGCCGCACGCTGACGCTGGATGGCGTCGGCTACGAGGAGGTCGAGGGGTTCATCGCGCCGCTGCACGTGTACCGGCGCCGCGAGTAGCGGGGCGGCAGCCTCAGGGCTTTCGGGGCGCTGCCCGCTGCTTGCGGAAGAACTCCACCTGCCACTGCTTCACGAGCGCCTGGTGGCAGGCGTAGGTGGGGCAGAAGAGGTGCGTGCCGTCGTTGCGTGACACGAAGAAGAGGTCCTCGCAGGCCATGGGCGCGAGCGCGGCCTGGAGCGCCGCGGCGCCTGGGCTGGCGATGGGGCCTGGAGGCAGGCCCGACACCCTGTACGTGTTGTACGGGTGCGGCGTCTGGAGGTCCGCGCGGGTGAGGTTCTTCGTGAAGACGCCGCGCAAGAGGCGCATCGCGTAGAGCACCGTGGGGTCCGTCTCCAGGCGCATGCCCTTGCGGAGTCGGTTGTGGAAGACGCAGGCGATGCGAGGCCGCTCCTCGGGCGCTCCCGTCTCCTTCTCCACGATGGAGGCGAGCGTGAAGGTCTGCAGCAGGCTCAGCTTCACGCCCGGCTGCCTCGCCGCGTCCGCCTTCCGGTATTCCTCCAGCGCTCGCGCCACCATCTTCCCGAGCACGGCCTCTTCGCCTACGCCCTTGGAAAAGGTGTACGTGTCCGGGAAGAGGAAGCCCTCGATGGACTTCGCCGGCACGCCTGCTTCTCTCAGGAAGGCCGCATCGGTGGTGAGCGCTTCGAGCTTCTGGAGGTCGAGGCCGATTCCGGACGCCGCGAGCAGGGGGAGGATTTCCTCCGCGCGCAGTCCCTCCGGCACGGTGAAGCGGTGCAACTTCACCTGTCCGGTGACGATTCTCTCCAGGACCTGGGCCGGAGTGATGGGGCCCTGGAATTCGTACTCACCGGCCTTCAGTCGGGGCCCGAATCCCTCCTGGCGCAGGTAGCGATAGGTCCGCTCCTCGTCCGGCACCACGCCTCGGGCCGCCAGGAGCCGGGCGAGCGCGCGAGGCCCCGTGCCAGGAGCAACGTCCACCGTCACGGGCGCGGGCAGCGCGGAGGGCGTGTCGGCGAAGTCGTCGAGGTGGCGCGCTTGCTGGAAGTACCAGCCTCCCACGCCCGCCGCCGCGAGGACGGCGAGCGCGAGCACGGCGACCAGGGCCTTCTTCACTCCGAGGGTTCCGAATCGTAGTCGTCGTAGTCATCCGCGTGCAGTGCCGTCTCCGGGGGGCGGCGGGCGTCCAGCCAGCCCTGGAGGATGAACTGCGCGGCCACCTGGTCGATGACCTCCTTGCGGCGGGCTCGGCTGACGTCGGCTTCCAGGAGCGTGCGGGTGGCGGCCACGGTGGACAGGCGCTCGTCACACAGCTCCACCTGGACACCGAGGGACTGGGCCACGGCGTCCCCGAACTTGCGCGAGGCCTCCGCGCGCGGGCCCTCGGAGCCGTCCATGTTGAGGGGCAGTCCGATGACCATGCGGTCCACCTCGTGCTCGCGCGCCAGGGCGCCGAGGGCGGCGAGGTCCGCCTTGAGCGAGGTTCGTCGGATGGTGGTGACGCCCTGGGCGGTGAGACCCAGGCCATCCGAGACGGCCACGCCGATGGTCTTGGTTCCGAAGTCCAAACCGAAGGTGCGCATGTGCCGGGGACCATAACCGCAATCCTCCGTCGCGGACCGCTCCGTCCGACGTCGGGGACGCGCCTTGCCTGTCAGTCAGGCTAACCGACGGAATTCGCTGCGACGACGTGCGAGCCGTCAGGCGGCATCCCCTCTGCAAACCCGACGGCCCATCGCACGGCACTGCTTCCAACACGCCGCGCGGGAGGGCTCATGGTGGACTTTCTGAAGGGCGCGACGAACCTGCTGGCCAGCCCGGAGGGCACGGCGATGAATGGGGCGGGTGACGCGGGGGGACTGCCGCCCCTGGTTTCCAACTCCATCAAGACGGCGGCGGGCGTCGCGACGGGCAACGTGTTGTTGGCGGCGAGCGGCGTGGTGGGGGTGGCGGAGGACTTGAAGAAGAACCCGCCCGCGAAGACGGAGTACGCGTCGGCTTCGGGGGGAGCGGCGGCGAAGACGGAGGGCTATGCGGCAATCCTGCCCACGGGCACCAGCGCGCTGGACCCGAAGATGCTGGATTACGAAGACGCGCTGAAGGTGCTCGAGGCGAACTTCGACCAGCTGGACCTCGCGGATGGAAAGAAGTCCGGCTCGCTGTCGAAGGACGAACTGCGGCGTGCGGCCAACGACGCGAGCCTGTCCCCGCAGTTGCGAAGCGCGGCCCGCTTCCTGACGGAGAACGCGGCGTTGTTCGAGCGGGTGGATTCGAGCGGGCTGCTCGCGCGGTTCATGCCGGTGGTGGGGCGGCTGTACAACGACGACCGCATCAAGCTGTCGGGAGTGCGCTCGGAGCTGAAGCGCGTGGGCGAGGAGTTCGCTCGCTACGGACGACCGGAGCGCCCTCGGACGCCGAAGCCCGAGCCGGAGACGTGTCCGCCCTCGACGGGGACGCCAGGCACGCGCCCTCCCACCACGGGAGGCCCATCGCCGGGCACTCCTTCACCGGGCACGCGTCCTCCGTCCACGGGTGGCCCTTCGCCGGGCACTTCGTCACCGGGCACGGGGGGAGGAACGGGCCCGGTGGGTGGCGGTGGCAAGCCGCCCACGTCGAAGGACCCGGATTTTCGCGAGTACCTCGAGGCGGTGGCGGTGCTGCGCGACAACTGGGGCACGTTCGACACGGCGTCGGGGACGAAGGATGACCGCGTCACGCGCGAGGACATGGCGGCGCTGCTCTTGAGCCCCGCGGCGTCCTCGACGCTGAAGAAGGCCGCGCAGTTCTTCAAGGACAACCCGCTGTACTTCGACCGGCTGGAGATGGCGGCGGGCATCGACGGCCGCGACGGCATCATCGGATTGCTGGATGTGAAGGCGGAGCTGGCACAGTCGGGCGGCTCGAAGACGACGACGTCCCCGTCGAAGGGCTCGAGCGCGCGCTCCATCGTCGACAACCCGAACATGAGCATCGAGGACAAGGTGCAGGCCATCCTCGGCTCCATCTCCACGGAGACGGACGCGGAGATTCTCCAGGTCATGGAAAGCATGGCGAGCGCGGGGGAGGACCGCGCGGCGCTGGGCACGTCGGACGCGGACAAGAAGAAGGCGGCGACGCTCGACGGGAACATGCGCGAACTGGAGCTGCGGCTTCAGCGACTGCTGGAGAAGCGCAAGTCCATGTTCGACCTGATGAGCAACATGTCCGCGAAGTTCAACGAGATGGCGAAGACGGCCATCTCCAACCTGCGCGGGGCCTGAGGAGCCATGGGACGCGTCATCAAACACGAAGGGGCTGAGGCGATGCGGATGGAGAGCGGCGCGGTGCAGCGGATGAAGTCCTTCGCGCGGGGCGAGGCGACGTGGGCGGAGGTGGAGGGGATGACCTTCGAGGAGGCGAAGGCGATTGCGCAGGTGGGGTGTGACCTGGCCGCGGCGGGGCGGCTGGAGGAGGCGCGCATCCTCTTCGAGGGCCTGGTGGCGGGGAACCCGAGGGACGCGGGGGCTCGCGCGGCGCTGGGCACCGTGTACCAGAAGCTCGGGAGGCTGGAGGAAGCCATCGCGGAGTACAGCGCGGCGCTGGCGAGGGATGCCGCGCATCCGGTGGCGCTGGCGAATCGGGGGGAGTTGTACCTGCGCAAGGGGGAGCGGCAGGGGTTCACGGATCTCTCCAACGCCGTGGAGGTGGACCCGCACGGTGAGACGGCGGCGGGCCGCCGGGCGAGGGCGCTGGTGAAGGCCATCACCCTGGTGGCGGTGGAGAAGCTGAAGCAGGACGCCCAGCAGCCGTAGCTGGGCGCGGGGGTGGGTGT
>NZ_JABUMQ010000502.1:0-5276 GCF_013336645.1 Myxococcus sp. CA039A
GCGCTGCACCGGGCCATGGGGACGCTGCTGATGGGGCAGGGGCGTCCCGGACAGGCGACGGCGGAGTACGCGGCGGTGCTGCGCTGGACGGAGCGCGCGGGGGACACATGGGAGCACTCCACGGCCCTGTTCAACCTGGGGGATGCCTACGCGCGCGCGGGAGACAGGGAGCGGGCGGTGCATTACTTCCAGCTCGCGCTCGACTTGAAGGCGCGCATGGGGGACCGGGGCGGGATGGCGTACACCCACCATGGGCTCGCGCTGCTGCACAGCCAGGCGGATGCGCCCGAGCTGGCGAAGGAGGACGCGGTGCGAGGCCTCCAACTCGCGGGGATGCTTGGGGACCGGAAGCTGAAGTCACTGCTGCGCTGTGCGCTGGGGCGGGCCCACCTGCGACTGGGAGAGCGCGAGGAGGCGGCGCGGCAGCTCCAACTCGCCGCCCAGGACGCCGCCGCCGCCAATGCCCGACCGGAGCTGCTCCAGGCCCAGGCCGCGCTTCGCGCACTGGAGGCGCGGCGCTGAGCCCGTGAGCTGGCGAGGAGGCTCGCGGGGAGGAACGTGGGCGGCAACAACGGAAGGCCCTCCACGCGCCGAGAGTCCCCCGCGAGCGACGTCCACCGCGCCGCGCCGCGAGAAACGCGGGAGTTGACGGAACGGTCCGCGAGCGCCGAGTGTCCACCGCGAGTGACTTCCGCCGCGCCGCGCTCCTGGTTCCCGTTGCTGTGCCTCGCCTGGGTGGGCCTTGCCCAGGTCGCGACCGCCTCCACGCCGGATGTCTTCGAGTCGTATCTTCGACCCGAGCACGCGGCGGCGGAGGGCTTCGCGCCGTGGCCAGACGTCGCGCGCGCCAGGCCGGGCAGCGAGGTGCGAGCACTGGCCCGGGGCCGCGTGCTGTCCGTCGGCGCACGAGGTGACAGTGTCACGCTGGAACACCTCTATCACGAGAACCATGAGCTGCTTCGCGCCCGCTCGGAGTACTCGGGGCTGAAGTCCGTGGCGCTTCGTCCCGGCGCGCTCGTCACGAAGGGGCAGGTGCTCGGCCAGGTGGGCGCGTCCGAGCGGCTCACCGTGTCGCTGCACACCGGCCGCCTCCTGTCCGCCGACGAGTCCCGGCGCTTCACCGCCGAGCATTCCCGCCTGCCACAACCCGCGAGCGAGCCGGTGCTGGTGCTCATCTCCCACGCGCAGAATCAGCTCCGGCTCTACGAGGGCGGTGTCGAGCGGGCCCGTGTGGAGGTGGGGTTTGGCCAGGAAGCGGGGCCCAAGCAGCAGCGAGGAGACAACCGCACGCCCGTCGGCATGTACTTCATCGTCCAGACGCTGCGCGGGGACATCCCCGGGCCCTACGCCGCGTTCTACGGCGGCCACTGGCTGCGGGTGAACTACCCGAACCCGTGGGACGCGAGCCGGGGTGTGAAGCAGGGCTGGCTCACCGCGAAGACGCGCGAGCGAATCGTCCGGGCCTGGGAGGCCCGCGCGGCGACGGACGCCACCACTCGACTGGGAAGCGGCATCGGCTTTCACGGGTGGGCAGGGGAGTGGTCCCTGGAGGAGAGCGGAGGTCGGCTGTCCTGGGGCTGTGTCGTGTTCCACCCCCGCGATATCGCCGCGCTGTATGAGCGAATGCCGCAGGGCACCATGGTTGTCCTCTTCTAGCCGGCCCCGAGGCATGGAATCCTTCGCGGGTGATTGAGCTAGAGACTCCCGAGGCCTTCGAGCGGCACCTTCGCGATGGCAGCAGCCTGGCCAACGTCGTCATCCAGGGACTGGACCTGCGGCGCTACACGCGCGAGCTGAGCACCGCGGCGCTCGCCGGGACGGTGTTCCTGGGGTGCGAGCTGGAGAAGGACGCCCTGCAGGCCGCGCTCGCGCATGGGGCGCTCGTCTTCCCTCCCATCACCGGCGTGCCGTACCAGCCCTACCGGGGTGGCCTCTACTCTCCCGAGGAGCTGTACGCCGGCTTCGACCCGATGCGCCCGGAGACGTACGAGGACACGCTCGACGCACGCATCTATCGACACTGGGAGGCTCACGGCCGTGGCACGCCGCCCACGCTCTTGGAGACGCTCGCGCAGCGCCTGCATGACCACGCCGTCACGGACGCGATGGAGGACCTGCTCGCCGCCTCCGGACCGTCCCGGAAGGTGGTGGCCATCATGGGCGGACACTCCATGAAGCGCGGCCAGCCCGACTATCGCGAGGTGGCGATGCTGGCCCGGGAGCTGACGCGCGCGGGCTTCTTCCTCGTCAGCGGCGGCGGTCCGGGAGCGATGGAGGCCACTCACCTGGGCGCCTGGTTCGCGGTGCGTTCGGGGGCCGAACTCGACGGCGCGCTCGCCATCCTCTCCAAGGCCCCCAGCTACACGGACCGGGATTGGCTGGGCCGGGCCTTCCAGGTGCGCGAGGCCTTTCCGCTGGAGCCCAAGGACGTCTTCGCCTGCTCCAGCCTGGGCATCCCCACGTGGCACTACGGCCACGAGCCGCCCAACCCCTTCGCCACGCACATCGCCAAGTACTTCGCCAACAGCGTGCGCGAGGACGGGCTGCTCACCATCGCCCGAGGGGGAATCGTCTACGTGCCCGGAAGCGCCGGCACCATCCAGGAAATCTTCCAGGATGCCTGCCAGAACCACTACAACAGCGTGGGCGTCATCAGTCCGATGATCTTCCTGGGCCGCGAGTTCTGGACGCGGACGCGCCCCGTCTATCCCCTGCTGGCGCAGCTCGCGCAGGGACAGGAGTACGCGCGGCACCTGCTGCTGACGGACTCCCGGGAAGAAGTCCTCGGGGCGCTGCTGGACTACGACCGCGCCTCGCGCATCGCGAGCTGAGACGCCGACATGGGACGCAAGCGCCACTACGAGGACAAGAAGTGGATGAACAAGCCGAAGGCCTTTGGGAAGTACGGGCCTGTGCGGCCGAAGGCCCTCTTCTTCGACGTCGATGACACCCTGGTCGACCGCGAGGCCGCGTTCGGGCGCTACTTCGAGCGCTTCATGGCCCGGTTCCCCGAGGTGTTTCCCGAGCACCGTCGCGCCGAGGACCTCGCCACGCTCCGCTCTTTCGACGAGCGGGGAGGCCGCGACAGGGAGGCCTTCTGCGCCGACGTGACGAAGACGTTCGAGACGGGGCTCGACGCGAAGGCGCTCTGGGCGGACTTCCAGTTGAACCTCGCGGACTTCGTGGTGGGAGACCCGAAGCTGGCGGTCTGGCTCAGGGAGCTGTCGAAGCGCCAGCCCGTCGTCGTGGTCTCCAATGGCTTCTCCGGCACTCAGCGCAGGAAGCTGCTTCACGCGGACCTCTACCACTCCGTTCCAGAGGGCTTCTATTCGAGCGAGGTGGGCGTGGAGAAGCCAGACCCGGCCATCTTCAAGGCGGCGCTGGCGCACGTGAATCGCGAGCCGTCGGAGGTCCTCCATATCGGGGATGACCCGGTGCGGGACATCGTCGGCGCCACGCGGATGGGGTTCGCCACGTGCTGGGTCTCCCATGGACGGGAGTGGCCCGCCGCGCTGGCGCCACCGACCTTCACGGTGGAGCGCATCACCTCGCGACACGAGGCTCTCGTGGAAGTGCTCTCGCAATGGACATGAACACGGTGGTCGGCTCGCACGACCTGCTCTTCATCACCCTGGACACCCTGCGCCACGACGTGGCGACACGGCTGGCCACCGAGGGACGCATTCCCCACCTCGCCGCGCTGATGCCGGGAGGACAGTGGGAGGAGCGCCACTCGCCCGCGAGCTTCACGTACGCCGCGCACCACGCATTCTTCGCCGGCTTCCTGCCCACCCCCGCGCGTCCAGGCAGGCACTCGCGGCTGTTCTCCATGCGCTTCGAGGGCAGTGAGACGACGGGGCAGGGCACCTGTGTGCTCGACGCGCCGGACCTCGTCACGGGCCTGTCGGCGCGCGGCTACCACACCGTGTGCATCGGCGGCGTGGGCTTCTTCAACAAGCTCAACCCCCTGGGCAACGTGCTGCCGGGCCTCTTCGCGGAGAGCCACTGGGGCCCCGAGTTGGGGGTGCGCGAGCCTCGCTCCACCGAGCACCAGGTGTCCCTGGCCGTCGAGCGCCTGGAGGCTCTTCCTCGAGAGCAGCGCGTGTTCCTCTTCCTCAACGTCTCCGCGCTGCACCAGCCCAACCGCCACTACCTGGCCGGGGCCTCCGAGGATTCCGTCGCGTCCCACGCGGCAGCCCTGGAATACGTGGACAGTCAGCTTCCACCCCTGTTCGCCGCATTGCGGCGCCGGGGGCCGGCTTTCTGCATTGTCTGTTCGGACCACGGCACGGCCTACGGCGAGGACGGCTATAACGGTCATCGCGTGGGTCACCCCGTCGTCTGGACGGTGCCCTACGCCGAGTTCACCCTGTCGTGAGAGTCCTCACCATGACGCGCCTGGAGCAGATGCTGGGAGAGACGCCTTACGTGGCGTACCTCTATGGCTACCCGCACAAGACGGCCTACCGGCCCTTCACGCCAGCGCTCTCGCTGGAGTCGGTGTGGGCCGAGGAGCGGCGCGATGCCCTGTTCCTCTACTTCCACGTCCCCTTCTGCGAGATGCGCTGTGGCTTCTGCAATCTCTTCACGGCGGCGGGGCCGAAGCAGGACGTGGTGGACGGCTACCTCGGGGCGCTGGAGCGCGAGGCGCACCGGGTGAAGGCGGCGCTGGGCACGGCGAGCTTCGCGCGACTCGCGGTGGGCGGAGGGACGCCCACGCTGCTGGACGTCGCGGGGCTGCATCGCGTCTTCGACCTGGCGGAGAAGGTGCTGGGCGCGGACCCGCATCACATCCCCGTTTCGGTGGAGGTGTCGCCGGAGACGGTGGACGCGGAGAAGCTGCGGGCGCTGCGTTCGCGGGGCACGGACCGGGTGAGCATCGGCGTGCAGAGCTTCATCGAGGCGGAGGTGGCCGCGGTGAAGCGGCCCCAGCAGACGGCGCAGGTGGAGGCGGCGTTGGACCTCATCCGCTCCACGGGGTTTCCGACGCTGAACCTGGACCTCATCTACGGCATGGAGGGCCAGACGGTGGAGACGTTCCTGTACTCCATCCGGCAGGCGCTGCGCTTCACGCCCGAGGAGATCTACCTCTATCCGCTCTACGTGCGTCCGCTGACGTTCCTGGGGAAGAAGGCGCGTGCGTGGGATGACCTGCGAATCGCGCTGTATCGCGCGGGCCGGGAGTTCCTGCTGGCGCAGGGCTTCACCCAGGTGTCCATGCGCATGTTCCGCGCGAGCCATGCGCCGAACGCGGGGGGCCCGGTGTACCGCTGCCA
>NZ_JABUMQ010000503.1:0-5271 GCF_013336645.1 Myxococcus sp. CA039A
CTCCGATGCAGGTGGGCGTGCCCGCGGCCCCGGTGCCTCCGAGGCCGCTGGTGGCACCCGTGGCGAGTCCTCCCGTGGCCACCGCGCCCGTGCAGCGTCCGCCCGAGCCACCTCCCACGCCGCTGACGTTCGCGGAGGCGCAGGCGGAGCTGGCGCGCAGCACGGACCGCGAGGATGTGGCGCGCACGGTGCTGCGCTTCGCGCTGGGCAAGTGGCGGCGCAACCTGCTGCTGTCGGTGCAGGGCAGCCTTGTGACGGGCTGGCACGGCATGGGCCCGGGGGTGCGCGAGGCGGCGGTGCGTCGCATCGGCGTCGCGCTCCGGGAGCAGAGCACGTTCCGTCTGGTTCGCGACACACGCTCGCACTACGTGGGGCCGGTGCGCCGGGACGCGGCGATGGGCGTGTTCTACAAGCTGCTGGGTGGCGGCTTCCCGACGACGGCGGTCATCCTGCCGCTGCTGGTCCGGGGCAAGGTCGTGCACCTGTTGTACGTGGACAATGGGCCGGATCAGCTCACGCCGCCGGATGTGGGCGAGCTGATGATCCTCTCGCAGAGCGTGGGTCGCTCGTACGAAGCGATGATGCGGCGCCGCAAGAGCGCGTAGTCCCCGTTCGGGATTCTCGAAGACGGTTCGGGTGTTCGCTGACGCCGCGGTGACGTGGCGTCGCGAGACCGGGTGCGTTTCGTCCCAGTGACGGACGCGGGTTCACGGGAGCAAGGCTTGGAAGACGACGGCAACCAGGGGACAGCACCGCACGAGGCGCAGCTTCGGGACCTCCTGGCCGCGATGGAGGCCGCCAACCAGGGTGACTTCTCGCGGCGCGTGTCCCTCTGGGGAGCGAATCCGCTCATGGACCGGTTGGCGGAGACCTTCAACGCGGGCGCGGAGCGGTGGTCGGCCCTCTCGCGAGAGGTTGCCCGGGTGGGCCGCGAGGTGGGAGTCGAGGGGCGGCTCGGCGCGCGGGTCGACGTGGCGCGTTCCGTCGGAGCGTGGCGGGACCTGGCGGACGGAGTGAATGTCCTCGCCGGCAGTCTCTCCGCGCAGGTGCGGGACCTCATCCGGGTGAGCGGCGCGGTGGCGCAAGGGGACCTGTCGCAGACGCTCACCGTGGAGGTCCGGGGCGAGTCGCTGGAGCTCAAGAACATCGTCAACAGGATGGTGGCGCAGTTGACGACCTTCGCGAGCGAGGTGAATCGCGTCTCGCGGCGGGTCGGTGTGGAGAGCACGGGCGGCGGCGCTGACACGGGGCACTCCGGCGTGTGGAAGGAGCTCAACGACAACGTGGGCTTCACCGAGAAGCTGGCGCTCGCGTCACGGCACAAGAGCGAGTTCCTGGCGAACATCAGCCACGAGCTGCGCACGCCGCTCAACAGCCTGCTCATCCTCGCGAAGCTCCTCTCGGAGGACTCGGACCAGCGGCTGGGGCCAAAGGAGGCGGAGTACGCGCGGACCATCCATGCCTCGGGCGTGGATCTGCTCTCTCTCATCAACGACCTGCTGGACCTGTCCAAGGTGGAGGCAGGGAAGCTGCGGATCGAACCGGAAGACGTGGCGCTCACGGAGGTGAAGTCGCTCATCGAGCGCGACTTCCAGCACGTCGCCGAGCAGAAGGGCCTGGGCTTCGGCGTCGCGCTCTCGGGCTCGCTGCCTCGGACGGTGCGCACCGACTCCATGCGGCTTCGGCAGGTGCTCAAGAACCTGCTGTCGAACGCCTTCAAGTTCACGGATGCGGGGCGAGTGGAGCTGCGCATCACCCAGATGGCCCAGGGGTTGTTCCACTTCGAGAACCCGGTCCTGAATCAGGCCGACGAGGTGCTGTCGTTCAGCGTCGTGGACACGGGCATCGGCATCGCGCAGGACAAGCTCCAGCGCATCTTCGAGGCGTTCCAGCAGGCGGAGCCGGGCACGGGCCGCAAGTACGGGGGCACGGGCCTGGGGCTGTCCATCAGCCGCGAGCTGGCGCGCCTCCTGGGTGGAGAGCTCCACGTCGCCAGCGAGCTGGGGCGTGGCAGCACCTTCACGCTCTACCTGCCCGATGTCTACGTGGGGGCGGAAGCCCTGGACGAGGTGGGGGAGTCGCGGGACTCCACGCGCGCTGGAAGGTCCGTCGTGCAAGGCGCGGTGGAGCTTTCGGCGGCCGACATCCCGGCGTTTGCCCGGGGCGGGCCGGCGCAGGGCGGTCCTCGTGGGCCTGACGATGGCTCGAACTCAGTCCTGGTGGCGGGGGCTGGGGTCCTGGAAGAGGGTCGCGAGTCGAGAATGCTCGACTACGACGCGCCGCCCGAGACGGTCATGCGGCGTCGCGTACTCGTCGTGGACGACAACATCCGAGAGGCCTTCTCACTCATCAGCGTCCTGGAGTCGCGCGGGCTGGAGAGCCTCCACGCGGAGAGCATCGACGAGGCCCTGCGTGTCCTGTCGGACTCGCCCGAAGTGGATGGGCTGCTGCTGCTTATCGCGATGACGGAAGCGGGCTACACGGCCCTGAGGACGCTCCGCTCGGATGCGCGCTTCAGGGGGCTGCCCATCGTCGTCGTCACGGCGCATCCGCGCGATGACGAGCGGGAGAAGTGCCTGGACGCGGGCGCCAGCGACTGCGTGACACGTCCCTTGGACACCGACCAGGTCATCGCGTTGCTGCGCCTGGAGCGCCGCGCGTAGGCGCTGGCAGGGCTCATTTCCGGGAGCGCCTGCCAGCGAGCCTCGAGGGGGCCTACTCCTCGGAGGGCGACTCGAAGTCCACGTCGAATGAGACGCGCTGCCCGGGCTCCAGCTTGAAGGTCTTCTGCCACCGCGCGCCGTTGGCGATGACGAGGAGCTGGTGCGTGCCTTCGTAGACGTCCTGCTCCTCCACGGGGGCGGCGCCGACGAGCCGACCGTTGAGCGTGACGATGGCGTCCTTGGGCGCGCGCACGTTGATGAAGCCCTTGTTGAGGAAGATCTGCTGCGCGTTCCGTCCGCCCGCGGTGATGGTGAACGTTCGTGCCACCTGGATGCCGAGCACGGCATTGGTGAGCGTGAGCACGTGACGGCCGGCGGGCAGGGCCACGCTGAGCGGCGTGCGACCGAGGAACCCGCCGGAATAGGACACGTCCACACGAGGGTCGACGGTGAGGTCCAGGAAGCCCGTCGCAATCACCTCGGCGCCCGCATCCACGCCACTGTCAGCGCTCGTCCCCGCGTCGGTATCCAGGCCGATCATCGCCACGGACGGAGGACCCGCGTCCTCCAGCTCCGCTTCGATTCGAGGGGGCAGTCGCTGGACGATGACGGCCGCTCCACCCAGCGCGAGCACCGTGCCCACGCCCACGGCGGCGAGCCAGGCCCGAGAGGACTTTCGAGGAGCACCGGCCGTGGGCGGCACGGGGCCCGATGCAGGCACCGCGCCCGTTTGCGGCGCGGAGACCCCGGATGCACCCGCTCCAGTCGCGACGCCCGGTGAGGTGCCCGCGAGCGGCGCGGCACCCATGATTGAGGAAGCGGTGGCCGCGGAGGGCCCGGAGCTCGCGGTGGCGGCGGGCGTTCCCGAACTCAAGGTCGCCGACTCAGTGGCAGCTGGAGTTCCAGCGCTCGCGGTAGCCGACCCGGTGGCGGTGGGAGCTCCAGCGCTCGCGGTGGCCGACCCGGTGGCGGAAGGAGTTCCAGCGCTCGCGATAGCCGACCCGGTGGCGGCCGGAGTTCCAGCGCTCGCGGTAGCCGACCCGGTGTCGGCGGGAGTTCCCGTGCTCGCGGTTGAGACACCCGCGCTGCTGGTCCCGTCCGGGGTACTCGTCGACGCGGTGGCGGAGGCGCTCCCCGTCGCGGGAAGGGTCGCGACGGCGGGCAGCGTGGGATTGGAAGCGGTGGTGCTCGTCGCCTCGGTGGCGGGCGCTGCTCCCGCCGCGACGGTCGCGGAGGAGCCCGTGCTCTCCGTTGACGGAGCAGGGCTCGTCGTCGTGCTCACCTCGGCGAGTTGCACGCCGCTGGTGCCGCCGGACATGGCCGCGAGGATGGAGAGCTGGCCCTGCATCGCCGGCCAGACCTTCGGAATGGCCGAAGGGGGCAGGGTGCCCGTGACGAGGAACTCCGCCACGGCCGGAGGGGCGACGCCGACCTTCTGGAGCACGTCCGCGATGCCCGCCTCGATGACCCGGCGCCGCGCGGCGCGGGCCTCGTTCTCCGGCGGGAACAGTTTGGCGAGGTAGTCCGCCAGCGACGTGTGCGCGGGCAGCGTGCCGACCGCCTCCACAATCGCTTCACGGAAGGCGTGCGCGGACGGGTACCGGTCATACGCGCGCTTCGCCGTCGCCTTGCGCACCACCGCATCCAGCTTCAGCGGCACGTCCACGGACATCGTCGGCAGCGTGCGCGTGAGCGTCGCCTTGTCCGGGTCCGCGTTGTCCTTGAAGGGCATCTTCCCGGACAGGCACTCGTGCAGCACGAGTCCAAGCAGGAACACGTCCGACTGGACATTCACGGCCTCGCGGCCCCCCAGCAGCTGCTCGGGAGCGCTGTACGCGCGGCGGTTCTTCACTCGCTTTCCATCGCGCTCGCGCGGGGCCACGCTGAGCGCGCCGTAGCCCGTCACCTTCGTCAGGCCGCTGAACGAGAGCATCAGCGTCTCGGGCCGCACGTCGCCGTGCACCAGCGGCGAGCCGTCGTCGTTGCCGGCCATGTGCGCGTAGTGCAGGCCCGTGGCGGCATCCGCGGCCACCAGCGCGGCCAGCGGCGGAGGCAGCCGAGGGCTCGCCTCCAGCACGCGGCGCAAGGGTTCTCCATCGGCGAACTCAGTGACGCGCGCCAGACCGCCGTCCTGGGCCGCGAGGCTGTGGACGCGCAGGATGTTCGGGTGCTCGAAGACGAGCGCCCGGCCCGTCTCTCGCGTCAGCTTCGCCGTCAGCTCCGGGCTCTGCACCACCTCCTGCGGAGCCCAGATGAGAACCACTGGGCGAGGGGGCAAGCCATCCTCGAGGGCAAGCCCCAGGAAGGCTCGGGAGCCCGCTCCGGCAAGCAGGGGACCAAGTGACAGGTAGCGCACGGTGCTCATGGGGCACGCATGCTAGTGCGAGTTGCGCGCCCATCGAAATCCGAGGAAGCCGCTGCCACGCCTGCCCGGAGGCCAGCCCTACAGGCTCTGGCCCCGGTCCTGCTCGAAGGGCAGCGTGATGTGGTACCCGTAGCGGCCCCTCCGCACGAGCAACAACACGCTCCGTCCGCGCCTCGCCGTCACCAGGGCCTCCTTGAACGCGTCCGCCGAGGCCACCGGCTGGTTGTTCACCCGGAGGATGAT
>NZ_JABUMQ010000504.1:0-5270 GCF_013336645.1 Myxococcus sp. CA039A
AGAGACAGGGAGCTGTCGCCTCCCCCGCTCGTCCCCGTCTCGCCAGGAGACAGCACGTCGCGGGACGACCAGGGCGACGACGACACCCAGGCCACCCCCACCCCGCCCGCCGGCACCGAGGTGACGGAAGAGGCCCGGCCCAGCCGCAAGGCCGCCGTGGAGGACCCGGTGCCCCGCGTCGCGGTGGAGTTCGTGGGAGGAACCGCGGGCGGAATCGCGGGCGGCGCCGTGGGCCTGGTGGTGGGCTATCTGCTCGGCGCGCCCACGGTGGGCTGCGACGAGTGTCAGGTCGTCTCGCTGGTGGGTGGCCTCACCGGCGTCGTCATCGGCATCCCCGCGGGCACCTGGGCGGGCGGCCGGCTCATGGACGGCAAGGGCACGCTGCTCGCCACCGTCGGAGGAAGCCTGGTGGGCTGGGGCGGCGCGCTCCTGGGCTCGCTCATCCTCGGCGCCAACGATGACGACAAGGCGCTCGCCGCGCTCCTGTTGCTGCTCCCCGTCGCCGGAGCCACCACGGGCTACGAGCTGTCCCACCAGTCGCAGCGCCCCGTGACGCCGCCCGCGCAGACGCGGCATGACTCCGGCGTGAGGCTGCTGCCCGTCGCGGGGATGACCGAGCACGGTCCACGACTGGGGCTGATGGGGCGGTTCTGAAGTCCGCCCCTCGGGCTCACGCGCCGATGCGGAAGTACTGCAGCGACTCCTCGCGCACGCGGCCTTCGGCCACCAGCTTCTCCAGCGTGGCCAACGCGCTGCGCTCCGCCACCGGATGCAGCAACGGCGGCGTGTCCGCGTAGGCCCGCTCCACCACCTGCGCCAGCGTGACACCCTCGGGCGGCACCGCCTGGAGGATGAGCGCCTCGCGCTGGGCGCGGTGATTCAGATACTCCTGGAGCTTCGCGGGCCCGTCCGGCAACGGCTGGCCATGCGCGGGATACAGCGTGCCGACGGGCCAGTCGCGCAGCCGGGCGAGCTGCGCCAGGTAGTCGCGCATGTTGCCCTCGGGCGGATCGATGACGATGGAGCCCACGCCAGCCACCATGTCTCCCACCACCGCCGCGCGGCTGCGCTCATCCACGAGGCAGATGTGGCCCCGCGCGTGCCCGGGCGTGTGCAGCACCCGCCAGCGCTGGGGCACCTCCCCCGCCAGTTCCAGCACCTCGCCGTCCTCCAGCAACCGCTCCACCGGGAAGTCGAGCCACTCCGCCGTCTTCGCATGGCACCACAGCGGAATGCCCAGCCGCTCCTTCACCGCGCGCGCGCCGCCGACGTGGTCGCCATGGTGATGCGTCAGCACCACCGCCACCGGCTTGAGCCCGTCCGCCTTCAAGCCCGACACCAGCGACAACAGCTTCGCGTACTGCTTCACGTCTCCGGAGCCCGGGTCCACCAGCAGCAGCTCGCCGTTGCCCAGCACATACGCGTTGGTGTGTGTGGCGGGCGGCAGCGTGGGCGTCTCCAGCGCCACCACGCGCACGCCTTGCTGGAACTCGATGCGCTGGGCGATGTAGCCCGGGCAGTACGGCGGCGTCGCCAGCCGCGCCCTCGCGTCCGCCTCGTCCGTGAAGGTTCCGAGCACCTGGAGCGCATGCACCGCGGGCGGATGAAGCAACGCGGAGCCGTCACCCCAGCGCGCCAGCGCCAGCGCGGGCGACACCCACGCGCCCTCCGACAGCTCTCCAGGCCACAGCTCCGTGCGGGCGTGCGGCGGCAGCTCCACCAGATAGAAGTGCGTGTCGAAGCGCACCGGCACCGCGTGCGGAGTAATCCACCGCCCCGCGACACGGAAGTCCTCGGCGCGCAGCGCCAGGCCCTCGCTCTGGAGCAGCTCGCCCCAGCCGCGTTGTCCCGCCAGCAGCGCCTTTCGCAGCGCGTCCTGCTTCTCCTGGGAGAGCGCCTCGGCGCCCTCGGCCATCAGCACGCCAGCTTCCTCGAAGAGCTCGCGCGCGGCGGCCGAGCGCAACGCGGCCTCCTCTCCACTGACGCCCCGCACGGGGACATCCGCGTCGGCCTTGTCCAGCTTGCCTCCGGGGAACGCGTAGAAGCCGCCCGCGAACGCCAGCGCCTTGCCGCGCTTCACCCAGTAGACCTCCACGCCCGGGCCCACGCGCCGGTACAGGAGCGCCACCGCGGAGGCGCGGGGCTCGGCGGGGACATGGCTCAGGTCCAGGCCGAGGCCCAGACCGGGAAGACGCTCACTCATGATTGCACCGCCTGACCGAGGAGCTGGCCCATCAGCTCGTGCGCTGCTTCCGACTGGTCCGGCCGCACGAACAGCCGCGTGAGGCGGACGGCCCCACTGTAGCGCTGGTACAGCGCCGTGTAGCGCGCCACTTCCGTCAGCCGTCCGGTGGACGCGTCGATGATGAACAGGCTCGGCCCCGGGCTCGCGGGCCCGGACGCGTACTTGCTGAGGACGTTCACGGACTCGACGACGTAGTGCTCGAAGCCCGACGAGACGAGTGCGCTGCGCAGCACGTCCAGGTCATACCCGGCATCCCGCTCCGTGTACTGCGCCAGCAGCTTGAAGCCCTGACGGGTGATGATGCGCTGCGCCCACTTGTTGCGTGAGCGGCGCAGCGTGTACCAGAGCGCGGAGTCGTCACAGAGCAGGAAGGCCTCCGGGTCCGACGGAATCTCGAACTCGCCGGGCGACTCCTCGTAGTAGCGCCGCAGCATGTAGTCGAAGCTGACCGACGTGTGGTGCAGGTACACCGAGACGAACATGTGGTACCGGCTGAGGAGGAAGTCCTCGAAGGCGAACGCCGCCGCCCGGCTCAGCGCGAGGTAGGCCCGCCCGTCCTTCACCGCCGGGTTCAGGTTGCCGATGATCCAATCCATGTCGTACCGGCCGTAGTTGACCCCCGTGTAGAATGAGTCGCGCAGCAGGTAGTCCATGCGGTCCGCGTCCAGCTCGCCGGAGACGATGGCGCGCAGCAGCGGCGTCCAGTCCACGCCATCCCACGTGAAGCCCGGGTCCTTGGGCGGCTTTGCCCCCGTAATCAGCGCCACCGCGCCCATGGGGGTGATGCCCTGGGCGCCGAACTCGCGCTCGATGATGGGCGTCAGGGAGCTGTCGAGCAGGATTTTCGCCGTGTAGTCCTCGTGGGTGGCCTGCTCGCCTTCCGCCACCGAGTCCAGCCAGCCGGGCAGGCGCAGCAGTGCGCGCTTCGGGGCGATGCGCTCGGAGGCATGCGACAGCGGCATGTGGCCCAGGTCATGACAGAGGACGGCCAGGCGGACGGCGGTGCAGAAGCGCTCGCGCACGTCCTCGGGAAGCGACGAGCGGGCGGCCACCGCCCCGAACACCCGCGAGGCGACGTGCATGGCGCCCAGGGAGTGGATGTGCCGGGTGTGCGTGGCCCCCGGGAAGGCCAGGTCCCCGAAGCCGAGCTGTCGCACGTAGCGGAGCCGCTGATAGTGGCGGCTGTCGATGACGGCCTTCTCCGACTCGCTCACCGGGATGGTGCCGTGGATGGGGTCGCGGATGCGCATGGTGCCCTTTCCATACTCCTGGATACCCCTATCGGAGGTAGTCCACCGTACTGCAAGCCCTTCCGGGAGGTAGCCCAGGAGGTAACCAACCGTCACCAGTGGACTGGGCTCGGAACGGGGGACGTGGTAACCCTCCCGGCACCTCCGAATGCACATCATTCTGCTGCACAACCGCGACCACGAGCTCCTCCAGGATGACCCGGGACGGGAGGCCCGAGAGGACGTGGTGCGAGTCGCCGCCGCGCTCTCGGAAGCGCTCACCCAGGGAGACACCGTCGCCGAGCCGCTCGCCATCGAGGGTGACCGGCTGGACTTCGTGGACATCCTGCGGCGCCGGCAGCCGGACCTCGTCGTCAACCTCTGCGAGTCGCTCGCCGCGGACAGCCGGGGAGAGATGGCGGTCCCCTGCCTGCTGGATGCGCTGGGGCTGGCCTACACCGGCTCGTCCGCCCTGTCGCTGGGGCTCGCGCTGCACAAGCCCAAGGCGAAGGAGCTGCTCAGCGCGCGCGGCGTGTCCACGCCCGCCTTCCGCGTGGTGGAGCGACTGGAGGACGCGCTGGCGGTGGACCTGCCCTGGCCCCTCATCGTCAAGCCCGCGCGCGAGGACGCCAGCATGGGCGTGACGGGAGACTCCGTCGTGTACGAGCGCTCCGCGTTGGTGCGCGCCTGCGAGGCGGTGCTGCGCACCTTCCACCAGCCCGCGCTGGTGGAGCAGTTCATCCCCGGCCGCGAAATCTACGTGCCGCTGTTGGGAAACCAGCCGCGCCGTGCGCTGCCGTTGACTGAAATCCACTTCGGTCGGACCTTCGAGGACCGGCCGAACATCGTGTCGTACAGCGCCAAGTGGGAGGAGGGCTCTCCCGAGTACCGGGATACGCCCGCCGGGCCGTGCCAGGTGGATGCGGCGCTGGAAGCTCGTTGTGTGCAGGTCGCGCTGGAAGCCTTTGCAGCGCTCGACTGTCAGGACTATGGACGGGTCGACCTTCGGGTGTCTCCGGAGGGTGTGCCCTACGTCATCGATATCAACCCCAACTGCGACCTTCATCCGGGTGCGGGGTTCGCCAGAGCCGCTGCCGCCGCGGGCCTGGACTACCCAGCCCTCGCCGCCCGACTGGTGGAGGTCGCTTCCGAAAGAGCCCATGGACATCCGTCCCATCGAAGGAAAGGACCGGGAGCCCCTCGCCGCGCTGATTCGAAAGATCGAAACCTTCTCGCCGCAGGAGGTTGAGGTCGCCATCGAGCTGGTCGGCATCGCGCTTACGCCGGGCAACACGGACTACGCCATCGTCGTCGCGGACCGGGACGGCCAACTGGTTGGCTACGTCTGTTACGGCCCCACGCCGATGACGGAGGACTGCTACGACCTGTACTGGATTGCGTCCTCTCCGGAGGTGCGCGGTCAGGGTGTGGGCGCGGCGCTGGTGTCCGCGATGGAGGGAGACCTGCGTCGGCGCAACGGCCGGCTCATCCGCGTGGAGACGAGCGCGACGGAGGCCTACGGCCCGACGCGCGGCTTCTACGCGTCCATGAAGTACGGCGAGGAAGCGCGTATCCGCGACTTCTACAAGGTGGGGGACGACCTCATCATCCTCACCAAGCGGCTGTAGGCCACCGCACGGGGTGTGGGGCGGTTGAAGACTTTGACCGCCTCCCCCGTTAGAAGGGGCGTGATGACTCGCACGCTCCGACCGATGTCCCTGGCCCTCGTGTCCCTGTGCGCCCTGCTGACGGGCGCCCCCGCCGCCTGGGCCCAGGCCCCCGCTCCCACCGCTGTC
>NZ_JABUMQ010000505.1:0-5268 GCF_013336645.1 Myxococcus sp. CA039A
GGGCGAGGGTTGCTTCGGCGAGGGGGCGGATTGTAGGGCATGATGTCACCCACAGGAACAGCCCATGCCGACGCTCTCATCGTCCCTTACTCCCCAGCGATTGCGTGAGCTGGAGCAGGTCGACGCCCGCCATCTGCCCCGGCTCGGGGTGTTCCTCGCGCTCTACGGTGTGGCGGCGTGGGGGGCAATGGTGCTCGCGCTGGAGGCCCTGCCGGCTGCCCAGGTCTGGCTCGCGCGTGGGCTGCTCTACGTCGTCGCGGCGGCCTCGCTTCACGGCATCAGCCTGTTCACCCATGAGGCCGTGCACGGTGGGCTCTCCACGCGGCCGTGGCTGAACAGGCTGGGCGGGATGCTGTGCGCGTGGCCCGTGCTGCAGAACCTCGCGGCCTACAAGGTGCTGCACCTGCGGCACCACCGGGACCTGGGCGGTGGGTTGGACCCCGACCACTACGCCAACTACACGGGACGACGCTGGCTGGAGCTGGCGATGCACGTGGGCCGGTTGCTGCTCGGATATCCCGCGTACATCACCATGATTCCCATCCTGGGCTGGAAGCACGGGACGGCGTCCGAGAAGCGGTGGATTGCCTTCGAGGTGGCGATGGTCGTCGCGGGGGCGGTGCTCGCGGGCGTCTTCGTGCCGTGGCCCGTGTTGCTGCATGCCTGGGTCATCCCCATGGTCATCATCAACACGCTGGTCAATATCCGGGGCATGAGTCAGCACACCTTCCTCACGCAGAGCAGTCATCCGGTGCGGGGCTCGCGGACCATCCTCTCCAATCCGGTGACGCGGTTCTTCATGTGCAATGAGAACTACCACCTGGAGCACCACCTGTACCCGCGAGTGCCCTGGTACAACCTGCCGGTGCTGCACCAGTCCCTGCGGACCGAACTCGTCGAGCAGGGGGCGCCCTTCATCCCGTCCTATTTCTCGTTCGTCCGGGGTGTCTTCAGTGGCGCCCTGATGCGAGAGGCCCGGCGCGTCTCCTCCGCGGATGTCTGAGCGCCCCTTCCTTCACGAAGCGCTGCTGGCGACCTTCGGAGTGACGCTGTCGTGCGCGCTCCTGTTCGTGGCGGGGGCGCGGTCCGTCAGCTTCCTCCAGGTCGCGGGGGCCACTGCCCTGTTCATCCTCGCGGTGGCGGTGCTCGCGCGGCTGGACACCTGGGCGCACGTCTTCCGGGTGCGGCTGGTGCTGGCCTATGTGGCGACGTTCTTCTTCTACGCGTCGGTGAAGACCACCATTCCCGCGCTGGGGCTCGAGACCCAGGACGCGTGGCTGTTCAGCCTGGACGCGCGGGTGTTCGGAGGGAGCACTCCGTCGGTCTGGTTCCAGCGGTGGAGCGCGCCGTGGGTGCATGACGTGTTCAGCGCGAGCTATCTCGCGTTCCACGTGTACCTCCACCTCGCGATGGCCTGGGCGGTGGTGGGGCCCCGGGAGCGGGCGGAGCGCTTCTTCAGCCACGTCTTCTCGGCCTACGTGCCGGGTATCGCGGGCTACTACCTGGTGCCGGCCATTGGCCCCGTGGCGGCGTATCCCGAGTTGTTCACCGCGCCCCTCGAAGGAGGGTGGCTGACGCGGCTGAACGCGGCCGTCGTCGCGAGCGGCTCGTCCACCTACGACCTCTTCCCGAGCCTGCACGTGTTCATCACCCTGGTGTTGCTGAGTCACGACGCGCGCGCGCATCCCTGGCGCTTCCAGGCGCTGGTGCCCGTGGCGGCGGCGCTCATCCTCTCCACCCTGGTGCTGCGCTACCACTACGCGGTCGACCTGCTCGCCGGTGTCGTCTGGTTCATCGCCTTCAGCGCGGTGTTTCCACGTCTCCAGACACGGTGGGCGTCCTGGCGGTGCGGGCTCCTCGCGGGCTCCGGGCCCGCGGTTCAACCCCGTCCTTGAGACGTCGCCCGCGTCTCGCTGTCACACGCCTGGCGAGGCATTGACGAATTGTCGCGCGGACGGCCGCGGACGGCCCCGCAAGTCCTCGGAATGTCGTGCGGGGCGGCTTGGAACGGCACGTGAAAGGCAAGGGGACAACAGGAGGAAGCCGCCATGGCCCGGTGCCGTCAGTCCCGTTCCCGCTCGTCTCCCGCCACCTTCACGTTCCTCGAGCGCAGCGCGCTCGGGGTGCTTCGACAGGAAGTCCTCGAGCTCATCCTCGACTTTGGACTTCGGACCCGCGCCGCGGGGGTGACACATGTCACCGTGCTGGAGCGCGACCTGCCCTTGCAACTCCAGGACTCGTCGCTGGCACGGCAGGCGCGGGGCTGGATTGTCCTGGTGAGTGATGACGAGCGCCTCATCACCTGTTACCGGCGCGGGGATGCAAGCGGTTTCATCCGCCGCAAGCCGAAGCATCGCCTTAACGGCGGACGCCCGCACCCCAACACGAGGACCCGTCGCGCACGTGACAGACACTCCACGGGCTACAGGGCCGGGTAGGGCTCACTGCTTCACAGTTGGGGTGTTCAATGACAGGCACCCTTGTATCAAGCGCTGCGCGCCGCGACAGGCTTTGGAAGGTGAGAGGGCGCAATCCCTCTCGTTTCTGGAGTTTTGTATGCCCCGCACACCGCTCTTCGACCTGTTCCGACAAACCACCCGGAAGGCGCTCGCCGCCGAGTCACCGGAGGCGAACGCGCTCGAAGCCCGACGCGTGGCTCGAATGGACCGCCGCTCCGTGTTGAAGGGGGTGACGGCGCTGGGGATGGGAATGGCGGTGCGGGCGGCGCGGGCCGAGGAGGCGCGTCCTCCCTCCGCGCTTCGCGTGGGCATCGTCGGTGCGGGGCTCGCGGGCCTCGCGTGTGCCTATGAGCTCAGGTGCTCGGGTGTGCAGGCCACGGTGCATGAAGCCCGGGAGCGCACGGGCGGCCGGGTGTTCTCGATGGGAGGCGCGTTCGGTGGGCCGGTCATCTTCCCCGGGCAGGTGGTGGAGCGGGGCGGGGAGTTCATCGACTCCGGACACTCGACGATGCTGGGCTATGCCCGTGAGTTCCACCTGGAGCGGGAAGACCTCCTGCGGGTGCCGGGGGACGTCTTCTACTTCTTTGGCGGACAGCTCTATTCCGAGGCGGATATCCTGGAGGAGTACTGCCCGCTCATCGCGGCCATCAACCAGGACTTGAGCAGGCTGTCCGAGGCGCCCACGGCAGCCGACCACACGGAGCTGGACCGGCGGTTCGACCTGCTGGACCTGGTGACCTACCTGGAGGCCCGGAACACGGGGCCCCTGGTGAAGGCCGCCATCATCGCCGCGTACGAGGCGGAGTACGGCCAGGCAGCGGATGAGCTGAGCTGTCTCAACCTGCTGTTCCTGATTCAGACCGAGCAGTGTCGACGGTTCGAGCCGTATGGCGAGAGTGATGAGCGGTATCGCCTGCTCGGCGGCAATCAGCAGATTCCACGCGAGCTGGCGGCGCGTCTGCCGGGACAGGTCCGACAGGGCGAGCGGCTGGAGTCGGTCAGGAAGACTCCGACGGGTGCGCTCGCGCTCACGCTGCGGCGCGGAAGCACGTCGTACACGGCGACGTATGACGTCGTGGTGCTCGCGGTTCCGTTCACCGTCCTGCGACGGGTGGAGCTGGCGGCGTCCCTGGGCCTGCCGGCGTGGAAGACGCGGGTCATCCGGGAGCTGGGGTACGGCACCAACGCGAAGATGATGGTGGGGTATCGCGGGCCGGTGTGGCGGGCGAGCGGGTGCAGTGGGGCGAGCTACTCGGACCTGATGAACCATCAGGCCACGTGGGAGACGAACCCGACGCGGGCGACAGCGGGCGACGCGGTGTTGACGGACTTCGCCAGTGGGCCGCGTGGGGCAGGCATGGACCCAGGCAACGTGGCGGGCGAGGCGGAGCGCTTCGTGGCGGCGATGGGCCGCGTGGTGCCGGGGACGGCGGGCGCGGTGAAGCGGGGCGTGGACCGGCGCATCGTCGCGCACCTGGAGCACTGGCCGAGCAATCCGAACGCCCTGGGAAGCTATTCGTCCTATCGGCCCGGGCAGTTCACGTCACTCGCGGGCACCGAGGGGACACCCGTGGGCAATCTCTACTTCGCGGGTGAGCACACCAGCTCGTTCTACGAGGCCCAGGGCTACATGGAGGGCGCGGCGGCGACGGGGAAGAGCACCGCCCAGGCCATCCTGGCGATGGCGAACGTGGCGGCGGCGGCCGGGTGACCCCTGGAGAAACAAGGGCGGGCCCGCCGGAGCGGACCCGCCCTCACGCACTCACGAAGGGAGCAGGTTACTGCGCGCAGTAGACGGCGCGCTCGAACTTGCCCGTCACTTCGACGATGGACGTGGCGCGAACCACGAACTCGCTGGCCCCGACGCGCGTGTCGGCATTGCACCAGTCATACGTGTAGCCCAGGCCCGTCCACGGGTACTGCGTCTTCTGCCAGAACCCATAACTGGAGGCGAAGTTGGCGTTGATCCAGTTCTTGTGCTCGGTGGTGGCCGTGGTGGGGAACTGGAGGCCGCACGTGCCGTCGTCGATCTCCGAGTCCGGACAGGGGCGGAACATGTCTCCGGGCTTCACCCACAGCTCGACGATGTAACGCGCGTTGTCGCCTTCGGTCGCCGGGGGCAATCCCAGATACTGATTGACGCGCGGGACGAGCTTCTCCGCGGACACCGTCTTGCAGAATGTCTGGAGTTGGGGAGCGGCCGTGACCCAGACCTCGCGAGAGAGCGTGTTCGCTCCCAGGGTGTAGCCCTGGAAGGTGGTCCAGATGGCCATGCGCACGGCCGTCTTGGTCTCATTCCAGACAAGGTTCGGGTTGGACGGGCTGATGGCCCACAGCTGCGTGGAGATGTCTTCGGTCGTGGGTTCCGCAGCGTGGCGGACGGCCTCCGTATAGGTCTGCGCGTCGCACGCCAGCGGTTCGGGGACAGGGTCCTTCGTGTCGTCGTCACCGCATGCGGCGAGGGACAGGAGCGCGGCGGTGGCGGCGAAGCATCGCAGGGGGCGCGAGAAAGCGCTGAACATCAGGTCAACTCCATGGGGAGGGTAGGTTCACAAGGAGTGTAGAGGAAGGAAGGCGGGGCACCAGCCAAAACGACCGCGCGAGACGCGAGCCCGCGGCGAGGTTCCGTGCATTGAAAGACAGCCATCCTCCCTTGGGGCTCAGGTACCGCCGCCACCGAACAGGCCGAGCTGCTCGACGCTGCCCATGGGGGCGACGGGGCTGTCGTCGGCGGGCAGTTCGCGGCGCACGGGTACGGTCGGGACAGGGGGCGCAAGCACGCGGGGCTCTGGCTCCCGTGGCGCGGGAG
>NZ_JABUMQ010000506.1:0-5257 GCF_013336645.1 Myxococcus sp. CA039A
GCGCTGGGGCATTTGGGCCCTCGCGGTGTTGGGGCTGGTGGCTGCGGGGTGTGCGGATCGCGAACGGTCGTCCCTCGCGGACGGGCGTCTGACGGCGACCCCGGGCGGGATGGACTTCGAGAAGGTCGCCCTCTTCGATGCACGCGAGACGGAAATATCGCTGCGCAACGTGGGGCGGGCCCCCGTCGATGTGAACGAGGTCTGGGTGGAGGGTCCTGAAGGGGCCTACCGGGCGGAGTTCACCCATGAGGGACCCCACAGCCTGGCGCCAGGCAGTGCGTGTGCCCTGCGCGTGCGCTTCGCGCCCATGATGGCGGGCGGCCAGGGGGCGATGCTGGTGGTGCGTTCGGACACGCGCATCGAACCGCTGTTGCGCATCCCCCTGACGGGCCTGGGCATCGACGCGTGGGCGCGGGTGTCGCCCCGGGTGCTGGACTTCGGGCGCATCGAGGCGGACTCGACGAAGACGCTGGCGCTGACGTTGGAGAACCCCACGGAGCTGCCGGTGGAGGTGACACCCCGCCTGGTCGGCGCGGACCGCGACGAGTTCGTGGCGGGGCCCATGGTCGTCGCCCCGGGCGGCCGCGCGGAGCTGTCCTTGACGTTCAACCCCGTGCGAGTGGGCCGCAAGCAGGTGGTGCTGGCGGTGACGCCGTGCCGGGGCTGCGCGGACGTGCCGGTGCAACTGATGGCGGAGGCGCTGGAGCAGGCGGTGGTGGCGGAGCCGCCGGTGCTGGACTTCGCGGCGGTGCCGGTGGACCGCGACGCCATCCGCGAGTCGCGCATCCGCAACATCAGCACCGAGCCGATGACGGTAACCTCGCTGACGCTCGACGGGCTGGACGCTTCCTACTCGCAGGCGAACGCGGGCTTCCCGCTGGTGCTCCAGCCGGGCGAGGTGCGCGGCTTCAACATTCGCTACAGCCCCGGCCACATGGGCCCCGCGGAGGACATGGCCCGCTATCACGTGGTGAGCAAGCGACACCCCACCACGGACGTGAAGCTCAAGGGCTTCGGCGGCGCGGCGGAGCTGTGCGTGTCCCCGGTGACGTACGACTTCGGCAAGCAGCCGCTGGGCTCGAAGACGCGCGTCATCGTCAACGTGAAGAACTGCGGCTCCTCCAACGCGGGCGTGCTCACGCTGGAGACGCTGGCGTGGCAGCCGGACCCCTCCGGCGCGCCCCAGTTCAACCACACCCCGCTGGCCATGCCGTACACGCTGCAGCCGGGGCAGGAGGTCAACATCCCCGTCTTCTACGAGCCCACGCGTCCAGGCTCGTCCGCGGGCGTGCTGGTGATGACGACGAACGCGTACTCGGCGGCGACCGTGGAGCTGGACTTCCAGGGCGAGGCGGAAGAGCACGCGCCCTGCGACCTCACGGTGACGCCGCTCGCGGTGGACTTCGGCACGGTGCCTCCGGGCCGTGGCGCGGTGCTGGGCGTGAAGCTGGAGAACAAGGGCACGGACCTGTGCCCGGTGAAGAACATCCGGCTGCGCGACAATGGCGGCGGCAGCTTCCGCATGCCGGGTGGGGACCTCTTCGGCGTCATCATCTATCCGGGTGACTGGTTCAGCTTCCAGGTGGCCTTCCAGGCACCCCATGCGGGCGGAGACTTCACGGGCATGCTCCAGGTGGAGCAGATGGACCCGGCGAATCCCGTCATCCTCGTGCCGCTGCTGGCCCACTCGCAGGCGACGTGTCTGATGGCGTCGCCCTGGTACGTGGACTGGGGCGTGGCGCGGCGCGACTGTCCTCCCGAGCCGCGCGAGGTGAACTACCTCAACGCGTGCACCATGCCCGTGTCGGTTTCCAACGTGTGGATTGGCCCTGGCACCACGGATGGCGAGTTCACCGTGGGCGGCGTGCCCGCGCCCTTGCCCTTCACGCTGCAGCCGGGCGAGGCCTTCACGGTGGACCTGGACTACGCCGCGCAGGTGTACGGCATGAACCTGTCGCCGCTCTTCGTGAGCTCGTCCGATTTGCCGGCGCCGCTGCTGGTGCCGCTCATCGGCGAGTCCTCCAAGCGCGTGGACAAGACGGACACCTTCACCCAGCAGGACGTGAGCAAGGTGGACGTCCTCTTCGTCGTGGACAACACCGCGTCCATGGTGGAGGAGCACCCGCGTCTGGTGTCCGCCATCCCCTCGTTCGTGGACGCGGCGCTCGCCAAAAAGGTGGACATGCACGTGGCCGTCACCACGACGGGTATCACGGCGGTGTCGGGGACGTGCCCCGGCGGCGCGCAGGGCGGCGAGGCGGGGCGCTTCTTCCCGGTCAACAACGCCCGGCCCCGCATCCTCACCAACGGCATGGCGAACCTGACGGCGCTGCTCCAGCAGAACGTGCAGGTGGGGCAGTGCGCCCAGGTGGAGCAGGGCTTCGAGGCGATGCGCCGCGCGCTGTCTCCGCCGCTGGTGAACACCGCGGATGACCCGCGCACGCCCGTGCCGCAGGACGGCAACCTGGGCTTCCTGCGCGACTCGGCGGCGCTGGTCGTCGTCTTCGTGGGTGACGAGGACGACCACTCGCCGGACGCGGTGGACACCTACGTGCAGTGGGCGCAGCAGCGAAAGGGGCAGAACCAGCCGCAGCGCGCGACGTTCTACGCCATTGCCCCCACGGCGACGGCGTGTGGCACCGCGGGCGGCTCCGGCACGCGCTACGCGGAGGCGACGGCGCGCACCGGTGGCGAGGTGATGAACGTGTGCGCGGCCAACTATGGGCCCCTCCTGGCCGCCGTGGCCAACAAGGCCTTCTCCGCGCAGGACCGCTTCCCGCTCAGCGACGCGCCGGAGCCGGGCAGCGTCACGGTGACGGTGGACGGCGCCCCGGTGACGACGGGCTGGCGCTACGACGCCCCCACCAACAGCGTCATCTTCGCCAACGTGCCGGCGCCGGGCGCCAAGGTGGCCATCTCCTACCGTCGCTCCTGCGACGCGGGCTGAAGCGGGGGAGCAGGCTCGATGTGTGAGCCAGTCGAAGGGCCGGTCATCCGGCCCTCGACGTTCATGTCGGTCCCGGGTGCTACAGGTCTGCTTCCGCCTGTGCGGATGACCAGAAAATTGGAGGGCTCCTCACGGTGTGTACCCTGAGGTCGTACCCGCGCCCGCCGAGGAGGCACCCGGTGATGTCCCCAGACTCCGAAAACACGAAGACGACGAGCGCGGGTCGCGCTTCCCCGGCGCGCGCCCCGGGCCTGCGGGTCATCCAGGGTGAGGGCCGCCGACAGCAAGAGCCGCTCGCTTCCCGGGACGCCGTGGCCCGCGCGCTGATGGAGGCCGGCGCGGACATGCTGCTCCGCCGGATTACTCCGGCTCGAGCCCAGGAAATCGAGCGTAAGGTGGACCGGGTCCTGGACCTGTTCGACCGGGTGGACGCGGCGCCGGTGCTGATGCCGGTGCTCAAGCGGCACCTGGACGAGTTGGAGGCGCTGATGCGGGAGTCGCGCGAGGTCCGTGCCGCTCGGAGGTAATCGCGGCGCCGTCGGTTCCGCCGTGCCTACAAGGGTTTGACCCCCCTGTCCTGTGCGCTTACGCTCCGGGCTTCGCCGCGCCCGGATCCCGGAAGGCCACGGGCCGTGGGTTTTCCCCGTGGGGTGCGGTCAGGTCGCCGTGACCATTGAAACGTATGGCAGGTACCAGCTCCTGAAGCGACTCGCCATGGGCGGGATGGCGCAGCTGTATCTCGCGCGCCAGCCAGGTCCGGAGGGCTTCGAGAAGCTGGTGGTGGTGAAGCGAATTCTTCCGCACCTCGCGGAGAACGACGACTTCGTCAAGATGTTCCTGGACGAGGCGCGAATCGCCGCGCGGCTCAATCACGCCAACGTCGTGCAGATCTTCGACCTGGGCGCGCAGGACGACTCGTTCTTCATCGCCATGGAGTACATCCATGGCGAGGACATGCGGCGGGTGTGGAAGCAGTCGGAGGCCGTGGGGCAGCCGATACCCGTGCCGCTGGTGTGCCGCATCCTCATCGAGGCGTGCTCGGGCCTGGACTACGCGCACAAGCGCACGGACCCGACGTCGGGCCGGCCGCTGGACATCGTCCACCGCGACGTGTCCCCGCAGAACATCCTCGTCACGTTCGAAGGCGGCGTGAAGGTGGTGGACTTCGGCATCGCCAAGGCGGCGGACCAGGCCACCGTCACGCGCTCGGGCGTGCTGAAGGGGAAGTATTCGTACATGTCGCCGGAGCAGGCGGCGGGGCAGCGCGTGGATTGTCGCTCGGACATCTTCGCGCTGGGCGTGGTGCTGTACGAGCTGCTCACGAGCACGCGCCTGTTCAAGCGCCCCAGTGACATCCAGACGCTGGCCGCCGTGGCCGAGTGCAAGGTGGCGCCGCCGTCGCAGGTGACGCCGCGCGTGCCGCAAGATCTGGACGCCATCGTCCTCAAGGCGCTCGCGAAGGACCCGGCGGAGCGCTACCAGGAAGCGGTCCACCTGCAGCTGGCGCTGGAGGACTGGCTGACGGAGCGTCGGTTGCCGTCGTCGACGGCCCATGTCGGCGCGTACATGAAGGAGATCTACGCGGAGCGGCTGGCGTCGGAGGCGCGCTCGGGCGAGCTGTTGATGGAGGACTCGGATCCGGCGTCGGGCTCCGGGCGGCAGGACGCGAGCTCGCGGCGTTCGGGGCTGCGGCCCGCGCTGTCTCGCGCCAGTGTGGCGCCGGAGGGGGAGACGGCGGCGCTGCGCCCTCGTGGCACGGGGAGGACGGGGCGCATCGAGCTGGAGTCGCCCAGCTCCCGGATGACGGGGCAGCGCCGCGCGGTGGAGTCGGCACCCCCGGACAGGGCCTCGCGTTCGGGCCTGGGCGCGGTGCCGCCGGTGCATCGGGTGGAAGAGGACGCGCCGACGATGGATGGCCGCGCCGCCGCGCGCGCGACGCTGACGGACGTGAAGGCCGCCACCGAGCCGAAGCCTGTCGAGGGGCGTGCTGCTTCGCGCGTGTCGAACCCGCAGGCGCGGGAGCAGGAGTCGCAGGGGGCGGAGGGGCGCGCCGTCACGCGGCCGATGCCCGCCGTCGTGCATCACGTGGAAGAGGACGCGCCGACGCTGGCAATGCCGGAGATGGCGGGACCGCTGCCCCGGCCGTCACGATTGGCGCTGCCGCTGCCTCGGGGCGCCGCGGCCCTGGACGCGTTGGAGGAGCAGGAGGAGGACGCGCCCACGCTGTCGCTGGGGATGTCTCGGCCCGGGCGCAAGAAGGCAGCGGCGGGGCGTCAGGCGGAGACGCCGCCCCCGGCTTCGCGGCTGGGG
>NZ_JABUMQ010000507.1:0-5227 GCF_013336645.1 Myxococcus sp. CA039A
GACCAGGCCCGTGCTCTTTCGAGGCGCGGGGGCTCGGCGGGGGGAGGGCACATCCTCTGACTTCAGGAGGTACGGCACTCCCAGCGCGCCCACCAGCGTGAGCACCGCGAGGGTGAGTGCCACCCGTCGCGACTTCCGCATGTCGTGTCCACTCGCCACGTTCGGGAATGTAGCAGTGGAGGACCCCGGGGCGCTGACGCGAACCTCGCGTGCTCCTCACCCACGTGCGTGTCGTGTGTCGACGCGATTCGTGAGACTCGACAAGCCTCTACGGGGTGTGGCGCTTGAGTCGCCGCCATGCAGGCGTCACGTCGCGCACCACCGTGCCTTCCTCGGGGATGTCGATGAGTTCCCAGTGGATGTATTCCTGGTTCGGCCTCATCAGGAAGAGCGTCACCTTGCCAGGAGGAAGGTTTCGAAAAACCCTGGCTCCGGAATCGCTGAGCTGGCTGGGCAGTCCACGGCTATCCAGCTCACGGACGTCATTGGTGCGCTCCGGCAGAGGGACTTCACCCACGAGGAGGATGGGGCTCAAGCTCTCATCGGTCTTCACCCCCAGCTTCAGGGTTGCCCCTTCGTGCCGGGCCTTGAGGGTGATGGCAACCCTCCCGCTCGCTGGAATCTGGACGCGCTGGAGTGCGTAGGTGGCGGGGCGGTCCCAGGAAGAAATGGCTCGCACTTGGTAGTCGCCGGGCCCCAGGGTTCGCACGACGAGCAGGCCGCTCTTTGGGACCTCGATGTAGCGAGAGTTCATGACCTCGCCATCGCGGTCCACGTAGACGGTGGCGTTGGTGGGCTGCCCCCGCGCATCAACGACGGAGAACTCCACTTTCGCACCGTGCTCGAGGAGCACCGCGAGACCTTCCTGAGGTCCAGGTGCCATGGTCAGTTGCTTCAAGGGGTAGCCTTCGGCCTCGATGAACAACGTGAGGGAACGCTCCTCCACGTTGGAGAACGAGAAGGCGCCATCCCGGGCCGTCATCACGATCGCCCCGAGCCTGTTGAGTGGCTCTCCGCGCATCCGGTCTGGAGCAATGCGAAGTGTGGCACCCGCGACGGGCGCGGACGTCTCCGCGTCCAGCACGCGCCCGGCCACCTGACGTCCAGGACTCATCCGCAGCTCGCCCAGGTCCATGACCTCGGACTCGTCATGCAGCTCGACGCCTCGGGATATCGGCGCCATTCCCCGTGCGCTGATGTTGAGGCGGAATGAGCCCGGGCTGTCCACGTTCACGGAGAACTCGCCGCGCGGGTGCTTGACCTCCCAGGGCATTTCGAAGTGCGTGAGCGGCTTTCCGTCGGGGCCCACGACGCGCCCCTGGACGCGTCCCTCCCGCTTCATGACCAGGCGCACGTGGGGGGCACCCTCGCGGACGAGAAAGTCCCCGGAGTCATGGTGGCCGCCCGTGGAGAGGTGGGGCGCGAAGCTGACGCCCGTGGTCCATGCGCCCAGCTTCAGTTTCGGTTGCTGGAGGTTCCGCAGCGTGAAGCGTCCATCGGCTTGTGTGATGGTAACGGGTGGCCCTTCACAGGTCCTCTGATGACGTCGCCACTCCGGCGCCGACTCTGAAGTCTCGAGGAGGCCGACCGCGGCTCCCGCGATGGGGTTGCCGGCGGTGTCCTCGACGATTCCCGACAGCGTCCAGCCCGCGGCGAGGCGCAGGTCCGCTTGCGCTTCTTCCTGGTCGCGCAGCTCCATCGATTGGGATGCGCTGCGCTCCACGGCTCCGGAGGTGTGTATGGCTTCGAGCACGTATCGCCCCGACTTGAGCCCCCCGAGCGTGTAGTGGCCTTGTGGGTCCGTCGTGGTTTCGCTCATGTGGGGCACATCGGGCTCCTGGCTCCACAGGCTCACGCTGACCTCGGGCAAGGGCGTTCCCAGTTCATCCCGGACCGTCCCCGAAACACTCGCCCCCTGTTTCAGGACCCAGCGGACATTCGTGTCGGGAGCCTGGACCTGGCGTTGGTCCTCCGCGAAGCGCTCTGACCGAGACTTCAGGGTGAATGTGCCAGGCAAGGCGAGGTCCAGGTGGAATCGTCCTGCTCCATCTGACTGGGTCCTGGCGATAACGAATGATCCACCGCTGGGCGCTTGCGGCTTCTCATGAATCTCGATGCTGACGTCCGGAATCGGGCGACCTGCCTCATCGAGAACGACGCCATCGACCCAGACGGTGGGGCGGAGCGTGAAGTCGAGTCGCTTCGTGCCGGGACCCAGCTCAGGGATGGCTTGCTTGATACGAAGGTAGCGACTCGCCGAGACCTCGACCTCATGGGGCTTGAGGAGCAGAGGGCTCGCCCGATAGTGGCCAGCGGCGTCGGTTCTCGCACTCGCGGCTTCGTGGTTGTCGACGTCACGGACGGTGATGGTGGCTCCTTCGATGCCAGCTCCAGCCTCGTCTTGCACGCGTCCTTCGAGAAGGGCCGCATGGCCCAGCACCAGCGTGACCTCCGACGAGGTCCCAGGGACCTTCAAGTCGACCTCGGCCAGCGCGTGTTGCTCACCCTGGCTGGCACTGAGCTGAAAGGACTGGGGCGGAAGCTCCTCGAAGGTGAAGCGCCCCTGCTTGTCCGTGATGCGCATCGCGGAGGGAGGGCTCCTGTACCGCCGCTGGGTGACGTCATGCATGGAGACCGTCACGTTGGGGGCGGGCGAGCGCTGGTTCAACACCTGGCCGGTGATGCGCCTGGGGCGAAGGAGTGTCAGGGGATTGTCGGGCCACTGGTTCGCCAACGTGGGAAGCCAGCCGTCTTTCGCGAAGGTGATGGCATACCTTCCGGAGGGAAGCGGACCCATGCGGTAGCTGCCGTCCGTTCCGGTTTCCCCGTCGAAGAAGCGTGTCGACCCTTGATGCACGGCCATCACCCGGACCTGGGCCAGGGGCACGAGGTCCTCGTCGATGAGCTGTCCCTTCAGGAAAAAGGCTTCTCCGAGTCGGAGCTGAAGTCCCTCCGTACCCGCCGCGACTTCCGGCTGGAGTCGTGCGTCGCGCGCTCCGATGGCCCAGAGCGTGAAACGACCTTCGGGCAGGTTGTCGAGGGTGAATCGACCGTCTTCCGTGGTGAGCGCCTCCGCGTACACGGGGGCCTCTCCCTGGCGTGCGAGGAGCAACTCCAGGGTGGTGTCTTCCTCATCGAAGAAGCACTCCGGAAACTTCGCGTGACTCCCGCCGGTGTGCCGCCGCAGCACTTGCGAACAGGGCAGCTCGGAGAGGGTTTGACCTGGCTCGGGGCGCGTGGCCGTGACGCGGACTCCGGCCAGGGGACCCTCGTCTCCGACGACGATGCCTTGGATGCGCAGGGTGCCTTCGGCCCGTGGCGCGGGTGGAGCCAGGATGAGGCCTGTGCTCCCGCGAGGCGCGGAGGCTCGGGGAACAGACGGGGCATCCCCGGGCTTCGGGAGGTGCCACATGCCCAGCGCGCCCACCAGCGTGAGCGCTCCGAGAGTGACCGCCATCTTTCGCGACGTCCGCATGCCGCCTCCGCTCGCCACGCTCACGAGTGTAGCAGCGGACGTCCCGAGAGCCCCGAGACCCGGAGTCTCGATTCAGCCAGCTTGGAGCGCGGCGATGGAGTCGCGGGACTCCAGCGTTTGCGTCTGCGCGCCCTCGGCCTCGAACAGCTCGCGCAGCCAGGGGTGACAGGTGAAGGCAATCACCTGCTGGTGCTCGGCGAGACGGGCCAGGAGATGGATGGCGCTTCGGGCCCGGCCGGGGTCGAAGTTCACCAGCACGTCGTCCACGATGAGCGGCAGCGCGCCTCGGGTCTCTCCGAAGTCGCGCACCACCGCGAGACGGAAGGCGAGGTAGAGCTGCTCGCGGGTTCCCCGTGAGAGCTGAGCCGCGCTCCAGTCCCGCTCGCCGTCGCTCACGCGCAGCTCACGCTCGTCACCTGCGGGGATGAACACGCGGCGATAGCGGCCCTCCGTCAGCAGGGCGAAGTGCTCCGAGGCGAGCTGCACCACGCGCGGCTGCTGCTCCTCCTCGAAGCGTCGACGCGCGCGTCCCAGCAGGGCCAGCGCCAGCTTGTCCTCCGCGTAGCGCGTGGCGAGCTCCGCCACCTTCGCGCGCAGGGTCTCCTCCTGGATGCGCAGGCGCGCGAGCAGGTCGTCGTTCTCCCACTGCTCGAGCTGGTTCTGCGTGGCGCCCTGCTCGGTGAGCACCTCCTTCGACTTCTCCTGCGCCTCCGCATGTCGGGCGCGCAGCTGGCTCAGCACCGTGCGCAGACCTTCTTCTCCGCCCAGGGCGCGCAGGGCTTCGCGGGCCTCGGTGTCGGACAGTCCCGTGCGAGCCTCGATGCGGTGGGCCAGCTCTCGCGCATGGCGGGTGAGCTCCGCGTGGCGGTGTGCCTGCACGGCGCGCCGACGGAAGGTCTCCTCGTCACCGCCACCGCCCTCGGAGAGCAACGCCGCGAGAGCGGCTTCTTCCGTGCGGCACAGTTCATCGAGGTGGGCCTTCTCCTCGCGCAGCTCGCGACGCCGCTCCTCCGCCGCGCGTCGCTCCGTCTCCTGCTCGCGTGCTGCCTCCAGGGCCGCGTTCACGCGCAGGACCACCAGGTCCATGGAACCTGATGACTGGGACACGGGCGCTTCAGCTTCAGGGAGGAGGCCTTCCATTGCCAACGCACGCAGCCGAGAGACCACGTCCGCGCAAGCCGCTTCATCTGCGGACAGCGCCGCCTCGTCCGCGACCAGGTCCTGCCACCGCTGCCGCAGCGCCGAGGCATCGCGCCACAGGGCCAGCGCCGCCTGCGCGGGGAGCCCCGCCGGGAAACGTCGCGCCGACAGACACGCGGTCAGCTCCGCGCTCAGTGACGCGTGCCGCGCCTCGTGCCCGCGCAGCAGTTCATCCGCCTGTCGTTCGTCGCGCAGGGCCAGGTCATGCGTGGCGCGCAGCGTGTCCCGCTCGCGTGACAGCGCCTCGCGTCTCCCCGCGTGCTCCAGTGCCTCCGCCAGCACGCTCTCGCGGGCCGTCATGTCCGAGGACGTCGCCGCCGGAGACAGCCCCGCCTCCGTCGCGGAGGCGAGCAGCTCCCGACGCGCCAGCTCCTCGCGAGCCACGTACCCCGAGAGCTCCACACGCAGCCGCTCCTCCTCCTGCTTTCGCGACTGCTGCCGAGCCTCCCGCGCCCCACGCTCCGCATCCCGCGCGGACTCCACCCGCCGCCGCGCCAGCTCCAGCAGGCCCGTCAACATCAGCCCACCCGCGAGCCCCAGCACTCCCACCAC
>NZ_JABUMQ010000508.1:0-5112 GCF_013336645.1 Myxococcus sp. CA039A
GGGCATGGGGGACTCTGCCGGCTCCTGCTGCCGAACGGGGAGGGTAGCGGGCACGGCGTACAGCTCCGGGCGCCAGACGCCGTCCCGGGCCAGACGCACGCGCTCGCGCAGCTCGGGCACAAGCTCGCGGTCCACGCGCGAGAGGCGTGGAGCTGGCGCAGCCGTCAGCGGCTCGAACACCATCACCTCCTCGAGCCACCATGCGACGGTGCCCCGGCACGGAGCGCCCCGGTGCCACCACCACGGGTCGGAGGTGCACCGGGAGTCGTTGCCTACGGTGGAGACTTCCGCCAGGCGCGCCAGGGCAACGTATGCGCCAGCGGGTAGGACGTCTCCGGCAGGAGCCTCCAGGTCGTGGGCCTTGCGCAGCCACGCCACCCCTGCAGCGTCGTAGTCACGGGTGGCGTAGATGGCGAGCCAGCACCCCAGGACCTCCGGAGACGGGTGAAGGGGGTGCCGACGCTCGGGCACGCCCTGGCGCGCGGGCTCCACGTCGTGGACGAAGACGCTCCACATCCCGTGGTGCGTGAGGGCCCACGTCCAAGGCCGCACGAGGGGAAGGTGGAACACCTCGGTGCCGGCGTGCGTGTAGCGGTAGGGGCCGGCCAGTGGAATGACATTCACGGCCTGAAGTCCTCCGGACGGACGGGGCACGGTGCCTCGGTGGTGGACTGGTGCGCGAGCCATCGCTGGACCGCCACTGCCAGGACGCCGGCAGCGGCACCGGCCAGGGCCGCCAGGAGAAGTGCCCTCATCGGACAGCCCCAGGTGGACGTTCACCTTCGCGAAGCCGGAGGGCCCAGCCCTCGCCGTACCGCTCGCACTCGCGCGTGCCCTCCGTCATGAAGAGCTTCGGGGCTTCCTTCCGGGCCCGCCACAGGGCATTGCTGGGCTTCGCCGTCAGCTCGCCGAGGACGTCCCCTGCGGCGGACAGGATGGTGACCTGGATGGGCTTGGCGATCATCGCGACGTTCCTGTCGTCCCGGCTGGAAGCAGGGGAGGCATGGCCCCTGTGCGGTACGCCTCGTTCACAGCGGGCAGGGCGAGCTGTCCCACCGTCTGCCCGGTGGGCGTGACGATGTGGGCCAGAAAGGCTTCCTCGAAAGTCTCCACCTGGCTCTCCACGGACACGAACTTGGCCTTGATGGTGAGGAGCAGGCACCGCCACTTCTCGCGGCAGGCCTGCTCCATCGCACGGGTGACCTCGTCGTTCTTCCGAGTCTTCCACGGGCGGCGTGGGTCCTTGAGGAAGGACTCCCGGGCGGGCAGGGGCATGCGGAAGCGCACCCTCCGGTCATTCACCTCGAAGACGACAACAGCGAGCCCCGGCTCTTCGCCAACGATTCTCCGAAGCGCGCCATGGGCTCCGAGCAGCGCATCGATCTCCATCTTCGACTTGATGACGGGCACCTTGGTGCCAGAGGCATGGCTACCCACGGGGAACTCCCTCCGTCGCGGCCTTAAGGATGGCGATGGCGTCGCGGCTGCTTCCGCCGTGGAGCGCCGCGAGTGCCTTCTGGGCCAGCTCGGCCACTGCGCGGTGCCGAGCGGCGACGAGGGCATCCGCTCTCATCACCTGGACGGGGCCGGCAGTGTGGCCCACCTGGGTGGCGACGCCTTTCGAGGCGGCGTCCTCCACCGCCTCGTGGGCCGCGCGCATCTGGTGCAGCAGCTCCTGCGGCACCTCTCGTTGCTTCGACTCGGCCAACGCGCGAGCGAGTTCCTTGGCGACCATCAGCCACCAGAAGTGCGGAGTTGCGGCATCCGCTACAACCCACGGCCCCGGGTATGAATGCCGGGTCAGAAGGGTGCCATCCTCAAGCAGTCGGGCGCAGATTTTGCCCCTCCACACCACCTCGGGCGCGGCGGGATCGGGCTGCTGGCCGTCGAGCGTCTCGACCACGCGCCGAGTGGCGTGGTCCATGGCGTGGCTCCCGTGCTGGGGCGCCAGCAGCTTCACCACATCGAAGTCAGGGCCCGTCGCCATGTCGACGCCGACCCAAAGCGCCGGCCCCTCTGGCACGGGCGTCGGCTGGCCGGAGCGTGGACCGGGAACGGGAGCGGGTGTGGAGTCGACGGGGTTCCTGGCGAGGAGGAGCGGCGCAGAACGCTCCGGAGGGGCCGGAGGGTTGGGCAGGCGGCGAAGTACCTCGTCAGCGCCCCGAATCATTAGACGGCAATCGCTTGCGCTGACACCTCCGTCCGAAACGAGCTCGTTGCGATACTCCTGCACCACGCGCTCGAAGTCGGCGAGGGTGAGTGCGGCTGATGGCGTCGGCTCGCCTGCTGGCCCAGACGTGTCGCGTAGCGTGCGCACAGCCTGCACTGCCTCCTCGCCCAGCTCCGTCGCAGCGTCACCCACGTGGGAGCCCGTGCGCGCCATCTCCAGCACGCGCTTGAGGTCTGCCGTCACGTTGTCGTGCGTGCCCTTCGCGGCGTCGTAGGCGATACGGAGGGCAGCCACAGCTTCCTTCAACTCGGCGTGTGCGCGAGCCACGCGGCCATCGGCCACGCGCTCGACAAACCCCAGGGCAGACAGCGCTCGCCCCACGGCCTCCAACAGCGCTGCTGGGGTGGGCGTGGGCTGGGCCGTCCCGTGCAGGATTCTCTCGAGCCGGTCGACGCGCGCGTGGTGCCCCTCGGCATCGCCCCTGTCCTGGCCGCGCAACCACCCGACTTCGTCGCGCAGCACGACCGTCAACAGTTCTACGCGTGCCTCGGCGGCCTTGGCCCTGGAGCGCCAGCCGTCCATGTTGGCGCCGACCACGGCGTTGTCCCTCTCCAGCGTTTCGACGCGCTCACGCGCCTGGGCCACATCCTGCCGGGCGGCGTCGCGCTCGGCCGCCAGCGCGTCAATCTGGGCGCCACGTTCCACGGCAAGGTTTCCGAGTGCGACAACCTTCTCCTCCAGCCCCGGCACTCTGGCGGCCTCGACTGTCAGCGCGTCGATGTGGCCAGCGACGCGCGCCACTTCGTCGTTGACGTCCCCGCTCAGCGATTCCATCGCCTCCTCCAACTCCTCCTTAGTCAGCAACCGTGCTTCGCACGTCGACATGGGCACACCTCGGGTACAGCGAGAGATGCGCGGGCGGCCCGAGCTGCACCGCCCGCGTGAAAGGACTGCGTCAGTCGGCTCAGCGAAACAGCGCCGTCCAGAGTGAGTCGCACTTCAGTTGGAGGGCCTGGACGTGCTTCTCCGGGTCGGCTCCTTCGCGGAAGGCGGTGGTGCAGTGGGGCCGCCAGCGCTCGTCGAACTTGCCGAGCATGGTGTCGTAGCTCCAGACACCGCCCCACCGTCGCTCAATCTCCTCGTCGGACTTATCCGGGTGACTGTGGCGACTCCCCTTGCCCGCGCACTGCTGCGCGCCTCGCCACCGGACGCACTGGAAGAGAGAGTCTGCCCAGGCCGTGGACCCGCCCATGTTGTTGATGCACTGCTGGGTCTTGTCCCAGCACGCGTCCAGTGCCTTCCGCGGAATCCCATCCACATCCGGAGGCCGCTGTGTCGCGCGTCCGGTGGTGATGGCCTTGGGCCGGGCGCGCAGCTTGGCCTGCAGCGCGGCCTCCTGGAGCGCTGCGGTGGGCGGCCCTGGGCTGGCTTCGTCGAGCAACGCCCGATTGAAGTTCTCCGCCGTCGCGGGCTTCCAGTTGTGCCAGACAGCACGCGCGTTGATGGCGTCGATGACCTCCTGTGCGTCACCTTCAACCGACACCGTTCTGCACGCGTCGCGCTCCCGGCGCTGCATATCGTTGAGGAAGTCCTCGTTCGCTTTGCGCGACCTCATCAACCCATCGGCGGTCTTGGTCGGTGCCTTCTGAAACAGGTAACAGGAGCGCATGCTCCGCTCGTAGGCGCATTGCCACTGGAGGTCCGTCATCCGCTTGGCGGATGCCAGCGTCTCCTCGTGCAACCCCTTGGGGTCCGTGAGGGCGGCGAGCACTAGCCCCTCGCAGACCTGCCACGTCACCTTGTCGGCGGATTGCGGTGGCAGGACCCGCACAGCCCAGGTGGGGCGCTCGGACCCAGCAGCGTAGATGGTCGGCCCGGGGGCTGTCGGGAGGATGCGCCTCGACTTCGTGCGCGCCACCTGCTGCCCCGAGTGGCCGGGCTGGCCGGGCTGTCGCACCCCTCCATGGGATGGCGTCAATACCTGGGTGCCGGGAGGGCGAAGGACCGGTGTCGGCCCGTCATAGGACAGGGACTTCGAGGTCGCTGGGTCGGATGCGCATGCAGCGGCGAGCACGGACACAGCCATGGTCATCAACAGGTGTCTCATCGTCGGCTCTCAATTCTCGGAGTCGCGGGAGGACTACGGGACGGAGGCGTCGGCGGAGACGTCGCCAGCGTCTTCGGGCATGGACGCAGTGGGCTCCGTGCTCGCGGAAAGCACGGCGGGCGCGGGCGTGCAGGCCGCGACCACGGCGGGCCCCACCACACCAGGATGGGCGCAGACACCCGCGCACAACGGGGCGTCCACCGGGTCAGTGAGTCGGGCACGGCAGGCGTTGCACGGCCCGTTCGCCTCCTCCAATTCATCCTGGAGTGCCGCGCACCGGCGCTGGGCCAACGTGGCGCATCCGGCGGAGAGGGGCATCAACACCGTCAACAGCAAGCACGATATGAGTTTCATTGCAGGGGGATCTCTGGGCGTAGGGGTGACGTGCCCGCCGTCCGAGACAGTCGGACCGGGCTGGTGCTCGTGCGTGCTGTTGGGGAGTGCTGCTACGGCTGCGACTGCTGGACCTTGCAACTCGCAAGGGACTTCTTCGCGGCGGTCTGCTCAGTCAGCGCCGCCATGACGGCGGCATGGGCCCGCTCCGCGTCGGCGCTGGAGGGGTCGCTCTCGTGGGCCCGGTTAGACCAGGTCGTGGCCTCGCGGACCTTCTGGTTCGCCTCCTCCACGCGGGTGCTCTCGGAGCTACAAGGCGTCTCGGTGCGGATGGAGCTGTCGGTGCACGCCACCGTGGACAGCAACAACAGCAGGCACGTCTTCTTCATGTGGACCTCGGAGTACTTCGGGGTGGAGTCCGCCGAGCCGGAGCCGAACCGGCCCGCCCTGGTGCTCGCGCCTGGTGCCGTCGCGGTGAAGGACTACGGGAAATACGCGGCGC
>NZ_JABUMQ010000509.1:0-5093 GCF_013336645.1 Myxococcus sp. CA039A
GGTGGCGGGCTGATGCACTGGAAGGCGAATGAGGCTTTCCGAGACTTCGATTCACGCATCGACCCCAAGGGGAGCCTCCTGGAGGGAGAGCTGTCGGCGCTCCGCAGAACGGGCTCCAGATTCCACGCGGGTGCCGTGGGTGCCTATTCCCTGGGAGGCGCCGCCGCCGTCACGGGGGCGGTGCTCATCTATCTCAATCGTCAGCGGGCCTTCCGCCTCAATCCCGAGGAATCAGGTCCATCCATGGTCATTGCCCCCGCTCTCGACTCCGAGTCGAAGGGCATCGTGGGCACGGTTCGCTTCTGAAGAGGTGATTCATGAACCAGGACTCCTTCCTCCGTGGAACCGTTACGGCGTTCATCCTCTCATTCCTGACCGCCGGCCCCCTCGCCTGTGTCCAGCCCGAGAGCACGGTCTGTCCCTCCGGAATCGTGTGCCCCGAAGGCCAGAGATGCGCCGCGTTCCAGAAGGCCTGCATCATCAACGATTGTGGTGACGGGCTCGTCCAGACCCGCCAGGGCGAACAATGCGACGATGGAAACATCAACCAGAACGACGGATGCAACTCCGCGTGCCAGGTCGAGCGGTGCGGCGATGGAATCCTCAGCGCGGCCGATAGCGAGATGTGCGACGACGGAAACAACACGAACAACGACGGATGCAGCGCCGACTGTCTGTCCGATGAGTCCTGTGGCAACCGCGTCGTCGACGCCGTGACTCAGGAAGCCTGCGACGACGGCAACACCGTCGGTGGCGACGGGTGCTCCCAGGACTGCAAGTCCCAGGAGAAATGCGGCGACGGCTTCCTCAATGTCGAGTGGGGTGAAACCTGCGACGACGGAAACAACGAGAGCGGCGACAGATGCAGCGCGGACTGCCGGTCCCTGGAGGTCTGTGGCAACGGCGTCGTGGACGCGGCCACGGACGAGAAGTGCGACGACAGGAACACCCTCTCGGGTGACGGCTGTAGTGCCGACTGCAAGTCCACGGAGACGTGCGGGAACGGCGTCGTCGATTCCGTCGTAGGGGAAGTGTGTGACGACGGCAACAAGCTCAGGAGTGATGGGTGCAGTTCAGACTGTCACTCCAACGAAACGTGTGGAAATGGAGTGCGCGACACGGAACAAGGCGAGCAGTGTGACGACGGAAACACCGTGAGCAACGATGGGTGCCGCGATGACTGTCATTCCACGGAGCGGTGCGGCAACAACCTCATCGACACAGCCTCGGATGAAGTGTGTGACGATGGCAACACACGTGACGGCGACGGATGCCGCGCGGACTGTCGGTCCAATGAGCGCTGTGGCAACGGCCTTGTCGACCCCGGAGAAGAGTGCGACGACGGGAATGAGGACAGCAGCGACAACTGCGTCGACACCTGCAAGGTCGCGAAGTGTGGCGATGGACATGTCAATGTCACGAGCCTGGTTCCCGAGAGTTGTGATGATGGGAACTCAAATGCATGCGGCGCGTGCAACCACGACTGCACCCAGGAACAGACTCCTGGCCGGGCCCAGGGCCGCATCCAGGTCAACGGGACAGTGAATGACGGCGAACTCGTCATCCTCAGCGACGGCAATCGTCGGTGCATCTTCGAGTTCGACACCAACGGCGTGACGCCTGGCACCCACACTCCCGTCGCCATCGCGGCCGGTGCCGAATCGATTGCAATCGCCCAGTCACTCCAGACCGCCATCTTCATGGCGACGAGAGATGCACTCGAACCGGGTTGTACGGCGCCCGAGACGAGACCCTCCGAGCTGCGGCTTCGTGTCACCAGGGAGGAAAGAACCCTGGAGCTGCGCCACGTCTCCGCGGGCGCCGTGGGCAATCAGCCCATCATCGAATCCGTCGCGAACTCGGACTTCACGGTGACATCCCTGAGCGGGGGGACCGGCCATGACTGCCCCGTCGACATGGGCTGCACCAAGGACCACGACTGCGCGCCAGGCGACGGAACCCTTCACTGCCTGAAAGAGGTGGGCCAGACCGTGGGGAAGTGTGGCCCGCGCCCCTAACGGACAGTTGCACCCCGTTCCCGGCCCCTTATCCTCCGCCGCCATGGCCACCCACTTCGACCCCAGCGCCGCGGCGCAGCCGGGCTCCGGCGTCTTCGGACTCCCCCACTCTCCCGACGAGGCGCACGTCGTCCTCATCCCCGTCCCCTTCGAGGCCACCACCAGCTACGGCGGCGGTACCTCCGAGGGCCCCGCCGCCGTCCTGGACGCCAGCCGACAGGTCGACCTCTTCGACGTGGAGACGGGCCGCCCCTACGAGCGCGGCATCGCCATGCTCCCCGAGTCCGAGGAGCTCCGCGACTGGAACACCCGCGCCAAGGAGCGCGCCCAGGTCGTCATCGAGGCCGGCGGCATCCACTCCGGCGAGGCCGAGCTGCTCGCCGCCGCTCGCGACGTCAACGCCCTCTGCGACCAGATGAACGGGCTGGTCTACCGCACCACGAAGCACTGGCTCGACCAGGGCAAGCGCGTGGCCGCCGTCGGCGGAGACCACTCCATCTCCTTCGGCATCATCCGCGCCCACGCGGAGAAGTACCCCGGCCTGGGTGTCCTCCACCTGGACGCCCACGCCGACCTGCGCGTCGCCTACGAGGGCTTCACCTGGTCCCACGCGTCCATCATGTACAACGTCTCCGAGCGCATCCCCGGCGTGAAGACGCTCGTCCAGGTCGGCCTGCGCGACATGAGCCAGGAAGAGCACCGGTACATCGAGGACTCGAAGGGCCGCGTCCACGGCTTCTTCGACGCCACCCTCCAGAACAAGCGCTTCGACGGCATCCCCTGGAACCGCCAGGTCGATGAGATGGTCGCCCTGCTCCCGCAGCAGGTCTACCTCTCGTTCGACATCGACGGCCTGGACCCCGTGCTCTGCCCGCACACCGGCACACCTGTCCCCGGCGGCCTGTCCTTCCCGGAAGCCATCGCCCTCATCTCCGGTGTCGTCCGCTCCGGCCGCACCATCGTCGGCTTCGACCTGACGGAAGTCGCCCCGGACCCCGAAGGCAGCGAGTGGGACGGCAACGTCGGCGCCCGCCTGCTCTACAAGATGATTGGCTGGATGCTGAAGTCCCAGAAGGCCTGAGCCTCAGCTCACGCTCCCCTTCGGCACCCGAGCCCCGAACAACAGGCCCCGCCCCAACGGGGACTCCACGGACAGCGCGCCCCCGTGCAGGCGCGCCAGCTCCGACGCCACCGTATCCATCGACTCGAGCTGCGCGCGCAGGACCTCCAGCGCGGCCCGGTCCACCGAGGGCCCCGACTCCAGGCGACGAAGCTGTCGCCGCGCTTCCTCCAGCGGCCCCTGCAGCGCCCTCGCCGCCCACTGGCTCAGCGTCGCCCCAGGTGGGACTTCGACTCCCACCACGGGCTTCGGCGCGTTCACCAGCGACTGGTGGATGAGCGCCTCGAAGTCCGTGATTTCGAACGGCTTGTGCAGGAACGCGTGCGCCTCCGGCGCCCCCTGCGGCAACACGGCGCTCAGCAGGATGACGGGCACGTCTTTCAGGTCCGCGTCTCGCTTCAGCCGGCGGCACAGCTCCACCCCGCTCAGCCGAGGCATCATGTGGTCTGTCACCACCAGGTGTGGGCGACACGCCCGGGCCAGGCCCAGCGCCTCCTCGCCGTCTCGGGCCCTCACCACCTCGTGCCCGAGGTCCTCCACCACCTGGCTGAGAACTTCCAGCACGGCGGGCTCATCATCCGCGACCAGGACGAGACTCATTCTTCCGCTCCTCCGCACCAGCGCGGCCCCCAAGCCACGCCGCCAGGACTTCGCCTGCCCCTGGGATGAACCGGAATCCTCGGGGAACGGCCGCCTCCCGGTGATGCAATCGTTCACGGACGTGCGGACTGATCTATGAAAGGCAACGCACCGCCTCCAGCGAATCGTGGGAATGACGCCGGCTTCCCGACAGTCTGCGTGTCATTCGCCGGACAATCCGCTGCGGGCGCACGGAGGGCTGACATGAAGGCTGGAGTCATGAGGTGGGGACCCCTGGTGGTGACGCTGCTGGCGTCCAGCGGCGCGAGCGCGGACATGGCCCGGCGTCGCGATGCCGTGGTGGAGGTCGTCCAGAAGGTCTCCCCGGCCGTCGTCTACATCGGCACCGAACAGGAGGTGGAGTCGCGCTTCCGCCGCCGGTCTCCGCTGGAGGAGTTCTTCGGGGGCATGGGCGGCGAGCAGGGCCGCCAGAAAATCGAGGGCCTGGGCAGCGGCGTCATCATCGACCCGACGGGCATCATCGTCACCAATGACCACGTCATCCGGGGCGCCTCCGCCATCCACGTCGTGCTCGCGGACGGTCGCTCGTACGACGCGGAGGTCATCGGCAGCGACGCGGGCAACGACCTGGCCGTGCTCAAGGTAACGGCGAAGGAGGCGCTGCCCATCGCCCGGCTGGGCACCAGCGCGGACCTGATGATTGGCGAGACGGTGGTCGCCATCGGCAGCCCGTTCGGCCTGAGTAAAACCGTCACGGCGGGCGTGGTCTCCGCCGTGGGCCGCACCTTCCGCGCGGACAACCGCGTGTACAACGACTTCGTCCAGACGGACGCGGCCATCAACCCCGGCAACTCGGGCGGCCCGCTGCTCAACGTGGACGGCGAAATCATCGGCATCAACACCGCCATCTTCGGCGGCGGCGCGCAGGGCATCGGCTTCGCCATCCCCGCCGACAAGGTGCGCCGCATCGTCGATGAGCTCACCCGCTTCGGCAAGGTGCGCCCGTCCTGGGTGGGCCTGGATGCCGTGGACCTGACGCCGCGGGCTGCCCGACAGCTAGGGTGGGACCGCTCCTACGGCGCGCTGGTGACGTCCGTGGAGGCCGGCAGCCCGGCGGACCAGGCCGGCGTGAAGCGCGGGGACATCGTCGCGGAGCTGGGCGGCTCCCGCATCCAGGACGCCGAGGACTTCGACACCCGCGTGCGCGGCTACCCCGCGCGCTCCGCCTTCCCCCTGGTCCTCTTCCGCGAAGGGGCCTCACGCACCGTCCAGCTCACCCCCTCCGAGTTCCCCCCGCGCATGGTGGAGTCCCTGGCCTGGGACCGACTAGGACTCAAAGTGAAAGAGTCCCGGGG
>NZ_JABUMQ010000050.1:0-42434 GCF_013336645.1 Myxococcus sp. CA039A
ACCCCGCACCCTCGGCTCGCCCGACAGGGCCGATTGTCACGTGGTGGTCGAAGTCGACTCGGACACGGGCGCCGGCATCACCGTGCCCCCGTACTGCGTCGCCGCCAACGTGCCGCACGCCGCCCCAATCTCCTTGCCCCCTGAATACCGCCGCGCCACCGGCGCCTTCAGGATCTGCAAGTAATCACGGAACGCGCTCAGCTCCTCCGCCGTGGGCGGCTCGTACTTCCCCGTCGGGTCCGTCACGTCGATGAGGTCCACCTTGATGGGAATCCCCTCGAAGGCCACCTTCAACGCCTCCGCGTCCTCCCGCTCCAGGTTGAACCCGCGAATCGCCACATAGGCAATCATCGCCCGCTCGCGCCGCACCTGGCTGTACTCGCGAATCGCCTCAATCAACTCCGGCAACGGATGCGTCTTCTCAATCGGAAGCACCTTCATCCGCTTCTCCGGAATCGCGCTCGTCACCGAGAAGGCCAGCCGGTACGGATGCCCCTCCCGCGTGTAGCGCCGAATCGCCGGCACATGCCCCGCCGTGGAGAAGGTGATGGACTGCCCCGAAATCGAGAAGCCCGCCGGATTCGACAGGATGCCCGCCGCTCGCAACGTCTCCTTGTAGTTGAGCAGCGGCTCCCCCATCCCCATGAACACCACACCCCGCACCGGCCGGTCCGCCTCCGCCCTCACCTGAAGCACCTGGTCCAGAATCTCCCAGGTCTGGAGGTTCCGTTTGAAACCCAACTTCCCCGTCATGCAGAAGTCGCACGCCAGCGCGCAGCCCACCTGGCTGGACACGCAGACGACGTACTTCTCATCGAAGATGGGAATCCGGACGGCCTCAATCCGCCCGCCCAGGGGCGAGTCGAAGAGGTACTTCACGAAGCCGTCATCCGCCCGGCGCCGCTCCACCACCTGGAGGCTGGGCATCTCGGCGTGGGCCTTCAGATGGTCGGACACCCGCCGGGGCACCTGCGGCGAGCGCGCCACTTCCTCCACCGAGCCGAGCCCGTGGGCGAAGACGGCGGCGAACACCTTGCGGACCGCGGTGGGGGACGGGGAGAAGGGCGCGAGCGCCTCCGCCAGCTCCGGCAGCGACAGTTGCTTCAGGTTCACGAGGCGGACTTGATTTTGGTGCGAAGGAACTCCGTCAGCTTGGAGCTGACCTCCTTCGGCATCCTCGCCGCCAGCGCGCGCTTGCACAGACTGGGCGTCGCCCGGTACGTGTTCAAGAACTCCTCACAGGGCGAGCACCCCGACAGGTGCTCCTGAAGGTGGCGCGACTCCTCGGGCGACATCTCGCCCTCGAGGTATTCCAGCAGGAGGTTGATTGAGTCTTTACAGGTGTACATCCGAACCTCGGCTGGCTGCGGCACGCCCTCGTCCTCGCTTCGGAAGATGCGGAGCCCCCCAGTTGCGTTTCACGGCCCGCGATTGTCCCGGTTGTAGAAGGCGTCAATGGCCTCCCGGAGCGCGAGACGAGCCCGGTGCAGGCGGCTCTTGATGGCGGGAATGGAATCCCCCGTCACCTCTGCAATCTGTTCGTAACTGAGGCCGTCCACGTCTTTCAAGAGGAAGACCTCACGATACCCCTCAGGCAGCCTGTCCGCCGCTTGTCGGATGGCATGCCCCAGCTCGGCGTCCAGCGCCTTCTCCTCGGCGTCCCGGCTCCAGTCGGACACCGGGTAGTCCGCGAGCGTACCCCGGGGGGTGAATTCCGGCCCCTGGAGCTCCGCCTCGGCGGCCTGCGTCACCCGGCGGTGGCGCAGGCGCATCAGCGCATGGTTGGCCGCTATCCGGTGCACCCACGAGCCGAAGGCCGCATCCCCGCGAAAATCCTTGAGATGTTGGTAGGCCGACAGGAAGGTGTCCTGGGTGATTTCGGCGGCGTCCGCCTCCGAGCGGGTCATCCGCAGGGCGAGACCGTACACCTTGTCCTGGTGGGACTCCACCAGGGCCTCGAAGGCGGACATGTCCCCATCCTGCGCGCGGGCGAGGAGCTGGCGATCATCTTCCGTGGCGACCTCGTCAGGCATGGCGGGGCGCACCCAACCAGCCGGAAGCGCCTTCGTCAAGGCCGGTTACGAGCCCTCGTCGCCGGCCGCTTGCTGACGTGTTGACTGTCCCGGACCCAGAGCCGGAAGGGCTCCTGGGCCCACGCCCCCGCGTAGTCCACGCCGATGCGCGGCCCGCGCTCCACCCGCGCCTCGGCCACGTCCACCCCCGGCAGCAGGTGCAGCCCGGGGGAGGCCAGGTCCATCCGGTTGTGCGTCAAGGTCAACCCCAGGGCCTTGCACAGCTTGCCGGGCCCGTCCGTGCGCGCCCCGACCTCCAGGCCCTCCACCGGCTCCACCGCGCGCACCAGCACCGCCGCCCCCACCCCGGGCGCGTCCGTGACGACGTTGAAGCAGTGGTGCATGCCGTAGATGAGGTACATGTACGCCCGCCCCGGGGGCCCGAACATCACCTCCGTGCGCGGGGTGAGCCCCTTGGCCGCGTGACAGGCCAGGTCGTGTTCACCGATGTACGCCTCCGTCTCCACGATGCGCCCCACCCGACGAAGTCCGGTGGCGTCTCGCACCACGAGGAGGGTCCCGAGCAGCTCCCGCGCCACCACCAGGGCCGGCCGCGCATAGAAGGAAGGGGGCAAGACAGTCACGCTCACCCCAGGATTGTACCGGCCAACAGACGGGTGCGCCGGGGAAGGTGAATCCGTCCTCCAGCGAAAACCCGCCGCGCATTTCCTGTCACGGGACCAGTTCACTCCGGGGCAGGGGTGGTGCAGATTGCGCCGCACCATGTCCACCCCCGGCCGGCTCTCCGGTCTCCTGCTTCCGCTGTTCTCACTCCGCGCCCCGACGGATTTCGGCATCGGCGACTTCGGCGCGCTGGATGGCCTGTTCTCCTGGATGAAGGTCGCGCGCCAGCGTCTCCTGATGCTGCTGCCGCTGCTGCCCACCGCGCCCGGAGACTCCAGCCCCTACGCCACCCGCTCGGCCTTCGGACTCAACCCGCTCTTCATCGACCTGCACGCCCTTCCGGAGTTCATCACCTCCGGCGGCGAGGGCGCGTTCTCCGAGGAGCAGCGCCGGCAGCTGGCCGAGGCCCGCTCCGCGCCCCGCGTCCGCTACGACCTGGTCTTCCCCCTCAAGGACGCCGCCTTCGCGCGCGCCTTCGACACCTTCGAGGAGCAGCACCAGTCCCGCCAGTCCGAGCGCGCCCGCGCCTTCCACCAGTGGCGCGAGGCCCAGGCGGACTGGCTGGAGACCTACGCCCTCTTCACCGCCATCAGCGAGCAGGAGCAGCGCCGCGCGTGGTGGGAGTGGCCGGAGGGCCTGCGCACGCGCCAGCCCGAGGCCCTGCGCGCGAAGGCCACCGAGCTGGAGCGCCGGGTGCGCTACCACGCCTGGCTCCAGTGGGTGGCCGAGCAGCAGTGGGACGCGGCGCGCGCCAGGGCCAAGGCCCAGGACGTGCTCCTGTGCGGCGACGAGCCCTTCATCATCGGCCAGGACAGCGCGGACTGCTGGGCCAACCCCACCATCCTCCGTCGCGACGCGCGGCTGGGCGTACCGCCGGACGACTTCTCCGCCACCGGCCAGGACTGGGGCCTGCCCTACTTCGACTTCGTCGCCATGCAGAAGGACGACTACGCCTGGCTGAAGGCGCGCGCGAAGAAGGCGGCCAGCTACTACGACTTGCGCCGCGTGGACCACGCGGTGGGCTACTTCCGTCAGTGGATTCGCGACGAGAAGACGCCCACCGGACGCTTCACGCCGCCGGACGAGGAGAGCCACAAGCGGCTGGGCCGCAAGCACTTCGAGCTGCTCTCGGAGGGCGCGGGCATCGTCGCCGAGGACCTGGGCGTGATTCCTCCCTTCGTCCGCCACATCCTCGCGGAGCTGAAGCTGCCCGGCTACCGGGTGATGCGCTGGGAGCGAGACGACAGCGTCTACCGCGACCCGCACCAGTTTCCCCCCGTGTCCCTCGTCACGACAGGCACCCATGACACCGACACGATGGCCGAGTGGTGGGAGGGCGCCCGCGACGACGAGCGACAGGCCGCGGCACGCGCCTGGCCGGAGCTCAAGGGCGTGACGGTGACGCGCGAGTTCACCCCGGAGGTACACCGGGGCCTGCTGGCCTCGGCGCTCAACGCGAGCAGTGACTTGTGCGTGCTGCCCTGGCAGGACGTGCTCGGCACCCGGGACCGCATCAACCTGCCGGGCTCCATGAGCGACTCGAACTGGGCGTACCGCATCACCCAGGACGTGGGCGCGCTGATGTCGGATTCGACCACGCGGGAAGCGGCCGAGAAGCTGGCCTGGCTCACCGCGTCCGCCCGGCGCTGAACGCCGGACTCCGCTCGCCCGGGGCTGTCCTCCCGGGCGTGGCTCCACTCAACTCGCGCCGCTTACTTGATGCACTTCACCTGACCGGGGAAGCCATCGAAGATGGCGCAGCGGCGGTTGGTGTTGGCGCACTCCAGCCGTTCGCACACGTCCTCGGTGATGCAGATGGGCGGCGAGCGACCGAATTCCAGGAAGACCTCTGCGCAGAACTCGTTGAGCTGGTCGCAGCCGAACGAGCCGCAGTACTCGGCGTCGGCGAGGCTCTCGCCCTCCTTCACGCGCACGACCTCGTCGTCATCCACGCCGCAGGCGGTGGCGAGCGCCGACACCACGCAGAACACCAAGACTCTGATTCGCCGGGACAGGAGCATGGCCCCCAATCTGGCGCACCTTGGCGCGGCTTGCACGTCTCCGTGTGTATCCAGCAAGGACCAGCCGACAGGAACCGCCGACGAGACGTTGGAATGCGACAAAGGGATGGGGGCGTCCGACAGGAGACGCGTCAGGCGCTTGCCTTCCGGGTATGAACAGTCCGTGGCCGTTGACCTGCTCCGACTCCTTCGCCTCGCCACTGTCGCCGCGCTCCTGAGCGTCGCGGCGTGCGCCACCACGTCCACCCCGCCCCCGGGGCCCAAGGTCTCCCGGCTGGAAATCGAGGGCACGAAGCAGGTGAAACAGGGGGACATCAAGGACCGCATCCTCACCTCGGAGACCCCGTGGTGGGCGTTCTGGCCCTTCGGCAGCCCTCACTACTTCGACCCCAATGCGTGGCAGGCGGACCTGCGCCGCATCGAGCGCTACTACCAGGCCCAGGGCTTCTACCAGGCGGAGGTGGTGGACAGCGCGGTGAAGCCCAAGGGCAAGAACGAGGTGGAGCTGCAGGTGCAGGTGAGCGAGGGCGAGCCCACGCGCATCAGCGAAATCCAGGTGGAGGGCCTCCAGACACTGCCGGAGGAGCACCGCAAGGAACACCACGAGCGGGTGAAGTCCGAGCTGCCCCTCAAGGAGGGCGACATCTTCCGCGAGGCGCCCTGGGAGGAGGCCAAGGCCCGGGTCCAGGAGCAGCTGCGCGAGCTGGGGTACGCGGAAGCCGAGGTGTCGGGCGAGGTGCAGGTGGACGTGGACACCCGGAAGGCCCGGGTGCGGTTGGACGTGAAGCCGGGGCTGCGCTACCGCTTCGGCAACACGTTCGTCGCGACAGACGCCAATCCCCAGGTGCCGCCGCGCCGCATCATCGAGCAGGTGCAGGGCTCGCTGAAGAAGGGGGACTGGTACAGCGAGACGGCGCTGGCGGAGGCCCAGGCCCGCGTGTTCCGCATGGGCGTGTTCGGCGCGGTGAAGGTGAACCGCGGGGCGCCAGACCGGGAGTCAGCCACGGTGCCCGTCGTGGTGGACGTGCGCGAGGCGCCATTCCGCTCGGTGCGACTGGGCGGCGGCATCGGCGTGGACGCGGCCCGCCAGGAAGCGCGCGTGCTGGGGGAATGGACCAACCGCAACTTCCTGGGCGGTCTGCGCCGCGTCACCGTGCGAGGCCGCGCCGGCTACGCGTTCATCCCCCACGTCCTGTCGCCGTCGAAGCAGGGCCCCGTCTTCGAGATAACGGGAGAGTACGAGCAGCCGCGGTTCCTCTTCCGGGATTTGCGCCAGCAGACGTCCCTGACGCTGGAGAAGGGCCTGGAGCAGGCCTACGACTTCTATGGCGGCAGGTTGCAGACGGGCGTCATCTGGCAGCCGCACCGCAACTTCTCCGTCTTCCCCTCCTACAACCTCCAAATCTATCGGCTGTCGGGTCGGGTGAGCGCGGACTCGCGCGTGCCGCCCGTCGTGCTGGGCTGCGGCGAGGACACCATCCAGTGTGACGTGGCGCTGAGCTTCCTGGAGGTGGCCTTCGCGTGGGACCGGCGGGATGACCCGGTGGAGCCTCGGGATGGCTACTACCTGAGCCTGTCCGTGCAGAAGGGCGGCAGCATCTTCTTCGGCGACTTCAACTACATCCGCCTGCTGCCGGACCTGCGCTTCTACCACTCGTTCGACGAGGACAAGCGCGTGGTGCTGGCGGCGAAGCTGCGGATGGGCACGCTCAACCCCGCGGGTGGCTCACAGAGCTCCATCGTCACGCGCTTCTTCTCCGGTGGCGCCACCTCCATGCGCGGCTTCAACGGCCAGCGCCTGTCGCCCCTGGCGGCGCTGGCCAAGGAGGAGGACACCAACGGGGACGGGGTGCCGGAGACGACGCAGACGGAGGAGTGGGAGACGGTGCCGGTGGGAGGCAACAGCCTCTTCGAGACGACGGTGGAGCTGCGCTACCAGATTTCCACCAGCATCGTGCTCGCGGCCTTCTGGGACACGGGGCTGGTGGGCGTGGAGGGCTTCGACTCGCGCGACTCGCCGCGACTGTTCGGTCCCGACCACTACCACGCGGTGGGCGTGGGCCTGCGCTACCTCACGGTGGTGGGGCCGGTGCGCCTGGACATCGCGCGCCGACTGAATCTGGGCCAGGGATTGCCCGTCGCCACCCCGGGGTACATCTATCCGACGTCTGGAGGCTGCTTCGGCATTGGCAGCAAGTGGAAGCCCGACGGCCCCACGTCTCGCGGGGCCACCTTCGCGGGAGCGCCTGACGGTCAGTGCGCGCTGCACCTGTCGATTGGAGAGGCGTTTTGAGAGGGCGACGCTGGGCACGACGACTGCTGTGGGGCCTGCTCGGCGTCGTGTGCCTGGGAGTGGTCGCCGTGCTGGGCGTGCTCCTCTGGGCGACGTCGTCTCCGGGTGAGGGCTGGCTCATCCGCAAGGGCCTCCATCTGGCCAATGAGCAGTTCTCCGGGCGGCTGGAAGTCGGCGGGCTGGACCTGGCACCACCGGGCGCCGTCCTCACGGGCGTGAAGCTGTATGACCCGGAGGGTGAGCTGGTGGCGGAAATCGCGCGCGTCGAGGCGCGCGTGCGCCTGGGCGGCCTCATCCACCAGCAGGTGGACCTCACGGACGTGCGCGTGGAGAAGCCGCGCCTCTATCTGGCCCAGGACGAGCGCGGGTTGAACCTCGCCCGGGCCATCGCGCCTCGCGTGCCCAAGCCCGAGGAGCCGCCCTCTCCGCGCGGCAAGCTGCGGGTGGAGCTGCACGAGTTGGAGCTCGAGGACGGCTACGTCGACTTCAGGCAGGAGCTGGAAGAAGGCGGCGAGCGACACGTGCGCCTGGAAGACTTCGACGCGAAGGCGTCCGGCCACTACGCGGCGGCGACGCAGGGCTTCGGCGCGACGCTGGAGTCCACCGGCGCGCTCGCGTTGCCCACCAAGGGGCCCCTGCGGCTGGCCTTGAAGGGCGGCGGCGAGGAGGGCGCGCTGAACGCCGACGTGGACCTGGACCTCGCGGGGCTGCTGTTGGACGCGAGCGCCACGGCGCGACTTCCTCCCGAGACTCCGCCCGGCCAACCCCCGGGCACCCTGAAGGCGGACGTGGACGTGCGGCGCCTCACCGTGCCGCCGGAGCTGACGCGCGGCGTGCTGCCCACCTGGCCGCTGCTGGTGCCGGTGAACCTGGCGGGCAAGGCGGGCATCGACGGCGACCTGACGCAGGTGGACCTCCAGGGGACGGCCGCGGACGCGAAGCTGGACGTGAAGGGCGACCTGGACCTGGAGCGGATGCGCTCCACCGGCGTCTCCGTGAAGGCGCGCGACGTGGACCTGTCCGCGCTGGTGAAGGAAGGGCCGAAGACGAGCCTCTCCGCGGACCTGACCGCGAAGGGCGGCGGCACCAGCCTGGAGACCCTCGACGGCGAGGTGGACCTCACCGTGTCGCCCTCGCGCTTCCGGGGTCAGCCGCTGGGGCCCGTGGAGCTGCATGCCCGCGCGAAGGACGGCCGTTACACGCTGTCGCGCCTGCTGGTGCTGGTGCCGGGCGCGTCGCTCCAGGCCAAGGGCGAAGGCACCACCGGGGCGATTCGCGTGGACGGCGGCCTGACGGCGGGCAACCTCGCAATGCTGTCCGACGCGCTGACCCGGCTGCTGCCTGGCACCGTGCCTCCGCTGTCTGGCAGCGGCACGCTGGAGTTCCGCGTGGAAGGGCCCGTGCGCGCTCCGGGCGTCGTCGCCCACGGCAACTTCACCTCGCTCTCCTATGGGGACTTCGCGGTGAGGAACCTCACGCTCCAGGCCGAGGTGCCGGACATCACCCGCCCCCTCACCACGGACGCCACGCTGGTGATGGGTGAGCTGCGCTCGGGCGAGCGCTCCTTCCAGGACGTGTCCGCCACCATCACCACGCACGAGCGTCACCTGGAGGTCAGCGTGAAGGCCCTGGGGGGCGCGACGCTCGGCCTGGCGCTGAACGGGCTGGTGGACGAGGACAACCAGGGCCTGGAAGTCCAGGCGCTGGTGCTCTCGTGGCCGGAGGCCACCTGGAAGCTCCAGGCCCCCACGCACGTGGGCTTCGGCGGCGGACGCATGGAGGTGGAGCCCGCGCTGAAGCTCGCGTCGGGGGCGCAGTCGCTGGCGGTGCGCGGCTCGCTCGCCAACGAGCAAGTGACGGCGCGCGTGGACCTGGAGGCGGTGGACCTCACGCTGCTACCCCGTATCGTCATCCCGGAGTCGCTGGGCCTGGGCGGCACGGTGTCGGGCTTCGTCACCGCGAAGGGCAGGTTGCCCCGGCCGGACGCGGAGACGAAGCTGCGCTGGCAGGACGGACGGGTGAGCGGCTACGAGAACCTCCAGGTGGCGCTCGATGGGCGCTACGTGAAGGACCGCGCCACGGGCACGCTGTCGGCGGGGTTGCCGGTGGCGAAGGTCGTCGCGGACTTCGACGTGCCAGTGCAGGGCGTGCTGAAGCGGCGCAAGGACGCGCTCTCCCTCAAGGTCGACCTGGACGACCTGGACCTCGCCGGGGTGATGAAGCTCCTCGGACGCACGGAGCCGGTGAGCGGCATGGTGGCCGGAGAGCTGCGCATCGACGGCACCGCGCGCGAGCCCCGGCTGGACTTCGTGCTGCGCGGCCAGAAGCTGAACTACGCCGCGCCGCCTCCGGGCTTCGCGCTGAAGCAGCCGCTGGACTTCGAGCTGCGCGCGGCATCGGACCGCGAGGACGCCACCCTGGATGCACGCCTGGACGTGCGGGGGCTGGGAACCCAGACGTACGTGGTGCTGCACACGCCCTTCACCCTGGGCGGGATGCTGGCGCGTCCCCCCAAGGCGGACGACCTCCTCTCGGCCTCGGTGGACCTGGAGGCCCGCGTCGCGGACCTGTCCCTGGCGCAGTTCGAGGGCGTCAATGGTCTGCAGAAGCCCGCGGGCACTGTGTCCGCGCAGCTCTTCCTCTCCGGCTCCGCGCTGGTGCCGCAGGCCCGTCTGAGCGTGAAGGCCGTGGGCCTCACCGCGTACGGCCTGCCTCCGGTGAACGGACAGCTCGGCGTGGTGGGCGATGACCAGGACGTGAAGGTGACGCTGGCGGCGCAGCGGGACGAGGGGCCGCTGGCGCAGCTCGACGTGACGCTGGACGCTCCGTTGGGCGCGCTCCAGGACCAGGAGGTCTACGGACACATTCCCTTCCAGCTCAAGGGCCGCCTGGGGCCGGTGGCCCTCCAGCACCTGCCCGGCGTGGCGAAGGCCCGCGCGACAGGCGCCGCCGCGCAGAAGGCGAGCGCCGCGTCCAAGGGCATCCAGGGCGAGCTGTCAGTGGAGCTGGCCGCGCGCGGCACGCTGGACACGCCTCGAATGGAGCTCACCGCCGGCGTGCAGAAGCTGGGCATGGGCGAGCTGGCCTTGGGACAGGCGCGCCTGCACTACGGCTACCAGAACGCGCGCTCCGCCTTCGACGTGCTCCTCACCGCGCCGGCGGGCGGCACCTTGATGGTGGAAGGAGGCGTGGAGCTGGACGTGTCCCTGCCCGCGATTCAGCGCGGCCTCGACACCTCCCGCGCGCCGCTGGACGTGACGCTCAAGGCGCGCGACTTCGATCCCTCCTTCCTTTCCGGCGCGGTGGAGATGCTGCGCAGCGTGGGCGGGCTGATTCAGGCGGACGCGAAGCTGGCGGGCACTCCCGCCGTGCCCACGTTCCAGGGTTCGCTTTCATGGAAGGACGGCAAGCTCGGGCTGATGGGCCTGGGCGAGTACCGCGAAATCCAGCTCGCGCTGGAAGCCAGTCGCGAGGCGCTGGCCATCAACACGCTGTCCGCCAAGGCCGGAGGCGGCACGCTGTGGCTCGACGCGCCGCTGACGGCCACGCGCACCCAGAATGGCGAGTACGAGCTGAACAGCCCCGCGGGGAAGCCCTACCCGCTGATGGCTCGCGACTTCCCCATCGTCTTCGACGACCAGCTCATCGCCGTGCTGAGCATGCGCGCGAAGGTGGAGGGCACGCTGTCCGAGCGGCTCGTCAACCTGCGCAACGTCTCCATCCCCGAGGCCACCATCGAGCTGCCGGAAGTCAAACGCAAGGACCTCCAGGACCTGGAGCGTCCCAGTGACGTGGTGCTGGTGCGCAACGGCACGCCCATTGAGCGGCGCAAGCGCAGGCAACAGCAGCAGCCCTCACCGGGCGCGCCCGAGACGAACCAGCAGCCCTCCACCGAGCCTCCTCCCGTGGCCGACTCCGCGGAGGACCTGGAGTCGGGCGAGACGCCACCCGGGCGCGCGTACTGGGTGAACGTGAATGCGCCGCGCAACATCTGGGTGAAGGGCTCTGACGTCAACGTGGAGCTGGGGCTGTCGGAGGACTTCCGCGTCGAATACACCGACGTGGCGCGCCTCTTCGGACAGGTGCGCGTGCTGCGCGGACGGGTGGACGTGCTGGGCCGGCGCTTCGACGTGCAGCGCGACAGCATCGTGAGCTTCACCGGGCCGCCCACCGTCCCGTACATCAACGTCACCGCCGAGCACCGCAACGACAGCGCCAACATCACGGTGTTCGTCACCATTCGAGGCCAGGGCCGGGACATCACCCTGAAGCCCACCAGCGAGCCGCCGCTGCCCGAGTCCGAAATCTACACGCTGCTCGCCACCGGCCGCCGCACGCTGGAGCGCGGCTCCGGCGCGTCGATGACGGCCAGCGCCCAGGCCGCTTCCGTGGTGGGCTCGCTCGTCGCCAACGAGGCGCGCAAGGCCCTGGCCGCGAAGCTGCCGCTGGACGTGATTTCGATTGAAGCCGGCGGCGCGGGCATCGCCGGCACCAAGCTGGAGGTGGGCACCTACGTCACCGACAAAATCTACGTCGGCTACACCGGACGCGTGGGCGCCAACATCCAGCAGGGAGAGAACTCCAACGCGGTCCGGTTCGAATACCAGTTCGGACCGCGCTGGAGTCTGGAGGGCCAGTACGGCGATGCGCGCTCGGGTGGCCTGGACCTCATCTGGACCAACGAGTACTGACGCCGCGGACTTACAGCCAGTACATCTCGAAGCACGCGCCCACGGGGCCCGCGCCGCTGTTGGGCGCCATGGGCGAGCTCACCCACGCGCCGCCCACGCCGCACTGGCTCCACTGCTGGTCAGACGAGGACTGCACGCACGTGCGCGCGGGCACGCTGCGGCCCAGCGTGGCGGAGGAGCACCACGGCCACGACTGGGTGCAGTTGGTGGGCTTCGTCGTGGTGCCCGCGGTGAAGACGCCGGACACGCACTGCCGCCACACCGCGTCCGACGAGCTCTGCACGCAGCCCAGGTTCGGCACCGTCGTGCCCGCCGTCTCCGACACGCAGCCCGACGTCGTCGGCGCGTCCCAGTTGAAGCCGCCGTCCGCGTACCGGTGGTAGATGACCGCCACCAGCGACGAGCCGCCCACCGTGGTGCGGCCACACTGCGTCGCGTACGCGCCCACCCAGGGCGTGTACGTGTACAGCGCCGCGGTGGCCTTGTTGGTCGGCTTGATGGAGCACGGGTCCAACGACGCCTTCGTCGTCCCCACCTTCCAGCCAGACACGGTGGTCCGCCCCGCATCCAGGTCCGTGAAGTAGCCGCGCAGCTTCTTCGCCGAACACTCAATCTGCTTGCCGAAGCCCGTGTATTGCGCGTCACACCCGCTGCTGTCCGGACAGCCACAGCCGGTGGCCTTGGCCAGGTTGGTGGAGGTGCCGCTCTGCACCAGGCTCGACTCCACCTGGATGCGCGCCAGCATGTACAGCGGGCTGATGTTGTACGCCTTGGAGCGCTCGACGATGAGCGCCGCCGCCGTCTTGTTGCTGAAGGCCGGGTCCTTGTACGTCGCCAGATACGAGCCCTGCTGCGTCAGGAACGCCTGCACCTGCTCGGTGGTAATCCACTGATGCCCCAACAGATGCGTGTCCTCCAGGAGCCGGTGCATGTCGTACTTCACCGTGGCCCGCTGGAGCACCTGCCCGGTCAGCTCGTCGATGACCTCGCCTTCTTCGTCATCGATGACGGGACCACAGCCAACCGCCAGCAACGCGGGCACCACCAGCCACCACAGTCGCGTCTTCATCACGGCCTCGAGGGGATGTGCCGCGCCCGCGAGGAAGCCCAGACCACCCGGCGGGCTCGGCAGGGGGGAACCCTGACGTGTAGTCGGCGCGAATACCGAGTTTCAAGAATTTCTTGAATTGAAAGATTAACAGATTGTTATCGCGAGGCTGGATGTCGGGCGAGGAAGCAGTCAGGACGGCCCCCTGTCCCGGAGTCCCAGGCCCTTGAGCCGTGCAGGGCGTGGCGAGGTAGCGTGACTGTCGTCATGCGCATGCACACTTCGACGTGGCTGAAGCGACTCGCTCCGCTCACCCTCTGCCTGCTGATGCTGGGAGGCTGCTCCGACTCGGGCACGGACGGCACCAACACCCCAGACGGCGGCAATGGCATACCGGACGGTGGCGGCGGGACGCCAGACGGTGGCCCGGTCGGCACCGGGTGCATGGGCGAGACGTTCCTCGCGTCCCTGGGGAAGAACCGGCTGCTCGTCGGCGCGCAGATGGAGCCTGGCACGGCGGCGGGCGCGCCCTTCGACGTGCACTACCTGTACGTCGCCAGCGGGCTGGTCGACTCGACGAACGTGTGCACGTCCTGCACGACGGGCTGCACCACGTCCGGCACCTCCTGCGCGGGCGCGGCATGCGCGTGGTGGGGCTGCTGGCAGGACGTGTCGGATCCGCCAGGTGCCTACGTGCGCGGCCACGTGTCCGGGGCGAAGGGGCGCCAGCAGCTTCCCTTCATCACCTACTACCAGCAGCTCCTGGGCGGAGTCGGGCCCGCGGGCGAGGGAGAGCAGCAGCTCCAGGCGCTCAACGACGTGGCCATCATGCGGCGCTACTTCGCGGACTATCGCTTCACGTTGCAGCAGGTGGGCAGCGAGCCCGCGCTGCTGCACCTCGAGCCGGACCTCTGGGGCTATCTCCAGTTCTTCTCCAATGGAGACCCGGCCACGGTGCCCGCGCAGGTGGCGAGCGCCAACGCCACGGACTGCTCGGGGATGGCGAACAACGCCGTGGGCGTGAGCCGGTGCATGATTGCAATGGCTCGCAAGTACGCGCCCAACGCGAAGGTGAGCCTGCACGCCAGCCCCTGGTCGACGCGCACGGACGTGTACCTCAACACCAACGCGTCCTTCGACATCGCCGGTGAAGCGCGCAAGGTGGCCGACTTCCTGTTGAAGCTCGGCGCGGCGGACACGGACTTCATCGTCGTGGAGGCGTCGGACCGTGACGCGGGCTTCTACGACAGCATCGGCGAGGACACGTGGTGGGACGCGAACAACACCACCCTGCCCCACTTCCGTCAGGCGTTCACCTGGGCGAGCGCCATCTCCGAGCGACTCAACAAACCGAACTTCTGGTGGCAGCTCCCGGTGGGCAACATGAACCTGCCGAACACCAACGAGCGGTGGAAGGACAACCGCGTGGACTACTTCTTCTCGCACACGTCGGAGCTCGCCGCCGCGCACTCGGTCGGCTTCTCCTTCGGCGCGGGCGAAGGCCGGCAGACCTCGCCGGAGACCGACAATGGCAACCTGTCCAGCCGCGTGAGCGCCTACAAGCGCGCCGGCGGCCAAGCGCCCTGCACGCCGTAGCGAAGCGTCCGTGTCGCAGGTGTCCTCCGAGGGTTCTTCTCGGAGGCACCGACGCGCGGCTCAGAACAGGCGCGAGTAGGTGGGTTTCGCTTCGGGACGCGGCGCCCACCGCTGACCGTCTCGCGGAAGCCACAGCACGTGGAAGCGCCCCGCGCTGCCCTCATACCGCACGGTGTGCTCGCCTCGCGACAGGGGGAACTCCGCCTCCGTCACGCGGGCCCCATCGACGAACAGCGCGCCCGACTCCAGCATGGACGCGGGCTCGACGAAGTAGCGCCCGTCACGCACCGCCAGGAAGCGACCCTCCAGCGCGCTCCCAGGGGACACGTCGTACCGCTGCCCCCATAGGAACAGGTCTCCGTCGTAGGGCTGGTAATACGTATCGAGGAAACCTCGCAGCGATGGCGGCAATCCCGACGTCCGCAGGTCATCCACGCGCAGCACGCAGCCGCGCTCCACCAAGGCCCGGGGCACCTCGCGCGCCAGCACGTCCGGGATGGAGCCCCGCAGATAGGCATCCGTGTAGAAATAGAAGTGGGCGTGTGGCCGGCTCACGTAGCCTCCCGAGTTGTCGTAGACGACGTCCTCGGGCCCGGTGAGCGTGGCGATGCGCGCGAGCACGTCTCGCTGTCTGGCATTGCCCCCGCCATCCACGAGGGCCTCCATCCTCCAGAGTTGAAGACAGAGCAACACCCCGAGCGCCAGGGCCGCGACGACTCGCGCCGGGGGCGTACTCCACCCGCTGAAGATTGCCACCGTGCCTCGCGCCATGAACGGCGCGAGCGCTCCCAGGAAGGGCAGCAGGCTGTACGGAAACGGCGCGCGCTGGAGCGCATACGAGCCAAACGTCGCCAGCACCGCGAGCAGCAACGGCAGGTCCGCGCTCGCCCAGCGCTCCACGCCCGCACGCCACCACGCGCGCACGGTGACGAGGAACCCCAGCACCGCCAACGCGAAGAGCCAGGGCTGCTCGCGAACCATGGGCAGCAGATAGTCCCGCCACGAGAAGCCGGGGTAGTGCCGCTGATGCTCCGCGGCCCACGCGAAGCACCACTGCCACCAGGCGCCCCACGAGCCCGTCACCGTCAGATACGACGCCACCGCCGCGAGCCCCACCCCCGCGCCCGCGAGAAACGCGCCGGGCCACGCCACGAGCGCCGGTCCCCTGCCCCGCCGCCAGACGATATCCACCGCGAGCGCCGCCCCCACCACGCCGCCGTGAAACAACACCTTCTGCGAGGACCAGAGCGCGGCGGAGAACAACACCCCCGCCGCGAAGCCGAGCCCCCGGGTGCCCGGCCTCACCGACAACGCGGCGAGCCCTCCCAGGAACAAGGCACAGGCCAATGCGTCCGGACGAATCTCCACCGCGAAGCGCGTGAAAGGCGTCAGCGCCAACAACAACACCGGAGCCAGCCACATCGACACGCGGCCCTCGCGTCGATTGAGCACGGCCACCGAGACACACGCACCCGCCAGCGGAACGAGCATCGCCAGACGCAGCGCGAGCACACCCCGAGGCGCATCCCCCACGAGCCAGAACAGCGGCGCCAGCCCTTGATAGACAAGCGGGAAGTGGACCTCGAAGAAGTCCCGGTAGGGCACCTGCCCTTTCGACACGAGCCAGGCCGCGTGTGCGTACTGGAACTCGTCGATGCTGAAGCCCTTGTGCAACGCCAGGCGCGCGGCCTGGAGGGCAAGTGCGAGGAGCGCCAGCGTGAGTCCCAGGCGCCCCCAACGTGCAGACGTCATTGGCGCCTCATACCTCGAAAGAGCCATTCCCAGATTCTGGTAGGGGGGAATTTTTTTGACCCAGTTGTGGCACCCACTCTTTCCGTGTATCTCTTCTTTACCCTGTGAGCTTCATAGGGAGCGGGCCGCCCTCCTCATCGTGATGACACCTCCAGGTCGGGGGCGGCCCGTGCCACATCCGTAGAGGGGGAATCACCGAAATGACTCAGACCCATCCGTGGGGCGCCTGGCGCTCCGCGATTGCTCGCTCATGTCGTAATGCTGGCGGCGCCGCGCTGTTGGTATTGGGAGTGGCCGCGCCGGGGAGCGCCCTGGCCACCCTGAACCTGCCGGGCATGAACCTCAATGCGTATTGCGCCTGGCAGTACGGCGCAGGCGCGTTCTCCACGCTGACGCAGCAGAATGCCTTTGGCTGGTCTTGCTACAAGAATGGGCAGTACCTGTCCATGGACCTCACCCAGGCCTGTCTGACGCAGCACCCGAACTCCAACATCTATCAGGCCGCCTACCAGACCTTCAGCGACCCCTATTCCTGGTACTGCCAACGCCGGGGGACGTACACCTCACAGCCGGGCGCCCAGCACACGCTCTACATCTGGAAGGGCCAGAAGGTCACGCTGCACACCCCCGATGTGACGACCTGCACGGTGTCGCAGATCAAGCTCGTGGTCGACGGGCTGGACAATGGCTACACCTTCTACCAGGACATGACCGGCCGGACGCCTGGCTCGGGCCGCAACTACCAGGGCACGGACAGCCTCGCCATCCTCCCCTCGGGCGTCGCGACGGGCTGTGGGAGCGCTTCCGACCCTGCCTGCGGTGACCTCGGCACGCATGGCATCGAGTTCAAGTTCGACCTGTTCCAGCTGAACATCTGCACCGATGCCGCCGCGGGCAAGCACAACCAGGTCGGCTTCTACGAGCTGGGTCGCAACTTCTGGTTCTACGGGCCCCAGCTCGCGTCCAACAATGGCAACTACGGCCACGCCATGGTGACCGGCTACGCGGTGCTGAATCGCTTTCTGGCCATGGAGTACTACGGGCTGCCCGTGTCCTCCAGCCACACCACCCTCTACACCAACGTCAAGAACCTGATGACCGCGTACCAGGCCGACGTGGCCTGCGGCACGGCGGGCGCCACCAGCACGCCCATCAGCCCGGGGAGCACCCGCTGCTTCAAGCATGACTGGGCCAACACGCTGCTGGTGAGGCAGGGCATCGGAGGGTTCGACACCACGGACCTGTTCGCGTCCTTCGTGCTGAAGCTCAAGAGCGTCCACAACTGGAGCTTCATCTTCCAGCTCTGGCGCAAGGTCGAGCAGCTGGGCAGCGTGACGAGCCCGTACTCGTCCGCGGACAACTTCGTGCTCGCGGCCAGCCGCGCCGCGAACGTCAACCTGTCCGACGTGTTCCAGTACACGTGGCGGTGGCCGGTGAGTTCCTCCATCCGCATCACGCTCCAGAACGAGCTGGGCAACCCGGTGAGCGGCACGCCGTACCTCTAGCCGCCACTCACCGGTCCAGTCGACGACGAGAGCGGGCGCGCGCGGCCTCCAACGCGGAGTCCACGCCGCCCTCTTTCGGCTTCGCTTCACCTTCGGGAGCGCGGGGCCCCGCCTCGGGAGCCGCTGGGGCCGACGTCACGGAAGTCACCGTGGAGGGCGCGGGTGACGACGGCGCCAGCACGCTCCCCGCCACGGACGCCTCCGACACGGTGCGCGCCTTCACGCGCTGCCGAGGCGCGGAGAGGAAGCGGCGCACGGCCACCTCCGACAGCAGCACGGCCACGGCCAGCGCCACCAACCACGGAGCCAGGGCCAGGTGTCCCTCCGACTCGGGGGCTTCCTCGAAGAGGCCCGTCATGGACAGGCGCTCCACGCCCCCTCCCACGGCGGCGACGGCTCGCAGCAGCACGAGTCCTTCCTTGGGACTTCCCGGCTCGAACTCAGGGGCATACGGCAGCGCGACGGGTGGCGCACGCAGGGCGCGCGTGCCCACTCGCACCACCGGGTGCCACGTGCCGCTTCCTTCCAGCGGGAGCTCCGCCACCAGCCGGTCGTCTTCCTCCCAGCGCATCGGATGCTCGGTGGGCGCGGACGTCCCGTCGCCAGACAGCAACATCAGCGTGGGCAACGTCGCGGGCAGCGGCTCGTCCGGAGGCAGGTCCAACGTCACGCGCAGCAGGTGACCGCGCCGCTCCGAGCGCACCACCGCTTCTCCCAAGGGAGAGCTGCCCGCCAGCGTCCAGCGCACCATCGCCTCCAGCGTCGCGCGCAGCGAACCCCACTGGCGCAGCTCGCCGGTGAACGGGCCATCCACCTCCGCGGTGAAGGCCACCGTGCGCCCCGCGCCGCGCGGCCACATCGCGAGCAGGGGCGCGGCATGCGTGTCGAGCGTGCGCAGTGCCACGCTGGCCCGAGGTCTCAGATAGGTGAGGTTGTAACCGCCCACCTGGGGCAGTCCCTCGGAGGGCAGCTTCCCCAGGAGCGGCAGGTCCGGCGCGGCCTCCACCGAGACGGGCTCGTCGATGAACGTCGCGCGCGCGACGGCGAGCGTCTCCTGGCTGAAGATGCGTGGGAGGCTCATCGCGTCCTCCGCGAAGTAGATGCGCCCGCCGCCCCGCTGGGCCACTTCCTTCAGCAGCGCCGCGTCCACGTCCTTCGGCGTTCCCAGGCCGATGACGGACACCGTCACGCCCTCGCCCTGCAGCTCCGACAGGGTGCGACGGTAGTCGTCCGGCTCCTCGGAGTCGGCCGCGTCGGAGAAGAGGAGGACATGGCGGGTGGGCTTCTCGCTCTTGAAAATCTGCTTGCGCCCCGTGCGCAGCGCTTCGCCCACGTAGATGCCGCCGCCGCCGCTGAAGCCCTTCGCCACCTTGTCGTACGGCAGGCCCGCCTGCACCGAGCGAAGGGGGAAGATTTCATGGGTCTCCGTGTCCACCATGTGCACGGAGGCTTCGTCCTGGGGGTTGAGCAGCGTGAGCGCGGCCACGACGCCCTCGGCGGCGACCTCCATCTTCGTGCGGCCGTCGGGCACCGTGGCGCCCATGGAGCAGGAGCAGTCCATCAGGATGCTGATGGCGATGGACGCGCGCCGCTGCTCCTCTCGCATCTCCAGCGAAACGGGCAGCAGCGGCTCCACGGGTGAGCGGCGATACCCCCCTTCGCCGAAGCTCTCGCGCCCGCCCGTCATCACGAGCCCCCCTCCCGCCTGCTCCACGTAGGTCGCGAGCGCGTTGAGGCCCGGCTCGCCCAGGGTGTTCGCGTCCACGTTCTCCAGGACGACGGAGCCCACGCCGTCCAGGTCATCCAGGGTGAGGCGGAAGGGCGCGCGGACCTCCAGCACCAGCCCCGTCGCTTCGAGCGCCTTCGCGAGGGTGCCCTTGGGCTGGTTCGTCACCAGCAACACGCGGCGGGGACCTTCGACTCGCAGGACCGCGAGGCCCTTGTCGTTCTCCACCACGCCGTCTCCCGGGACTTCGACGGTGAGCTGGTAGCGCGCGAGGCCGGGCTCCTCGATGAGGTCCCTCAGCGGGAGGACGTTGGGGCCGGGCTGGAAATCGAAGGGGCCCTTCACCAGCACGCGGCCATTGCGCTCCAGTCGCACCGTGCCCGTCACCGCCGCGGAGGCGTGCACGCTGGCGGAGAACTGGAAGGGCTCGCGGGAGGACACGGCGGTCGGCACGTCCAACGAGACGACGGCGACATCGAGCGGAGGCTCGGGCCGCGCGAGCTGACGCCAGTCCACGGCGATTCCCCGGGCCGCGAGTCTTCGCGCGGAGCCTCGTGCATCCGTGCCCGTGGCGCGTCCATCGGAGAGGACGAGCACCCGGCCGGTGCGCTCCTGGGGGATGAGGGCGTTGGCGGCATCGAGCGCGGCGGACAGGTCCGACGACTCCGCATCCACTGGACGGGTGAAGCCGCCGAAGGCTCCGCCCGAGGACAGGGGTTGCTCCACCCGGGGCTCGCGGCCGAAGGCGATGACGCCCACCCTGTCACCTGGGCGGCGCTGTGATTCCAGATGCGAGACGAGCTCCTGCGCGGTGCGGTCGATGTCCCGAGGCATCGAGGCGGAGCGGTCCACCACCACCACCACGTCGCTGCCCGCGTCGGCCCGTCGCAGCTCCGGCCCCGAGAGCGCGCCCACCGTCAGCACCAGCAGCACCGCCCGCAGCCACATGGGCGGACCGGCCCGCCGGCCGAACTTCCAGAGGAAGAGGCCCAGCGGCAGCAACAGCACCCACGCCTGGGGGAGGGAGAAGGTCATGACACCCGCCTCGTGACGTAGAAATCTCCCACCAGCGCGAGGAGCAACAACACCAGCGGCCAGCGCGCCCGGTCCGAGGCATTCGCGCGCGCCTCGTCGTCTCCCGATTCACGCGCCGGCACGTCCGCGCGCCCACGTCCCCGCAGGTCCGACTCGCGTGCGTCCAATGCGAGGACTTCCGCCGCGTCCACCCCATCCGCGCCATCGCGTTCCAGGACATATCGCCCCGGCATGGCGGGAGGAGGAAGGCTCACCGCTCCCGCGCCGAACACCGGCTTGCTTCCACTCGGGCCCGTCAGCGTGTAGCGCTTCCCTGGCAGTGTCACCAGTTGGAGCGGCTCGCCCAGGGTGAGCTGTCGTCGGACGAAGCCCTCGCGGGCGCGACGCGACTCTCGCACCACATTGCCCAGCAACACGGGCCAGGCGGACACGCGCTGCACGTTGGAGCGAGCCAGGTCCACGTTGAGGTGCAGCCGTCCGTCGTCCTCCTCGGAGACCAGCACCGCGTCACCCGCCGTGATGAGGGGATGCCCCGGGGGATTCTCTCCCGCCGACCACCTCACGCCCGCGAGCTGTACGTCGTCCAGCAGCGGGTGTCCCTTCTCGGAGAAGAAGGGCCCCACGAAGGTGCGCACCTTTCCCGTCGCGCCCACTGTCACCTTCGCATCCGTGCCTCGTGGGCCCATGAGCAATGTTTCGCCCGCGGCTCCGTCTCGTGCCACGTCGGGGGAGGCCGCGAGGAAACGCTCCAGGGCGTCACGTTCGAGCGGACCCAGGCCCTGGGCCAGACTCACCGCGAGGGGCCGTGTCGGAGAGGCCGTGAGCCGGGCCTGACCGTCTTCGAGCAGCGCGTCGTCCGGCAGGGAGACCTCGACGTCACCCGCGTTCTGGAAGGTGAGGCGCACCGTGGCGGAGCCCTCGCCTTGGAGCGAGACCTTCTCCACGCGCTCCGTGCCTTGCTTCGCGTCGGGACCCGGGAGCGCGCGCAGCCGTACGGACACTGACTCAGGGGCCGCGCCGAAGCGGGCCACTCGCAGCGTCACGGTCGCCGTGCCGCCATCGTCCTTGCGCTGCGCGGAGACGAACGCCACGTTTTCGCGCGCGGTGCCCAGCGCCGTCCACCGCACGGGGGCTGGGATGACCAGTCCCTCCACGGGGGCGGCGTCGGTGAAGAAGGCCACGTGTTTGCCCGCTCCCGCGAGTTCCTGGGCCCACAGGAGCGTGGGCATCGGGTCGTGGTCCGCGCCTCGAGACTGGAAGGACTCGAGCGCCGCCAGGGCGCGGGACGGCTCTGCTTCCGGACCCGCGACGACACGCGGACTCAGCCCGGTGGCCAGCACCGTCACTCGCGTGGCGGCTTCGTCTTCCACCCGCTTCGCGGCCTCTCGGCGGGCGAGTTCCAGCACCGTCACGCCATCGGGCCCTCGCGCGGACATGGACAGGCTTCCGTCCACCACCAGCACGAGGTGCTTCGTCCGCGCCGCCTCACCCAGGCGCACGTCCGCGAGGTACAGCGCCGCCGCGATGACCGCGAGCGCCTCCAACAGCAGCGAGGCCTCCCGCGTGAAGCGCTCCCAGCGAGGTCCTGCCTCCGCGCGGGGACGCGGCGTGCGCCACAGGAACAACGCGCTCACCACGACCGGCTTCTGCCGACGCCGCAGGAAGTACGCCGCCACGAGGGGCACCAGCGCGCCCAGGGCGAGCAATCCCCACGGGAAGCCGAAGCTCATGCCACACCTCGCGCGACGGCACGGGAGCACGACACACAGGCCCGCAATCTCCACGAGAGGTCGGCGCTCATGCCGCACCTCGCGCAACGACGCGGGAGCTCTGCGCGCCATGCGCCCCTGAGCGGTCGAAGCTCACGCTCGACCTCCCGCGACGAACAAGGGCCGCAGCGGGCCCATCACCAGGGCGTTCAGTGTCTCCGTGGCGGGCGCCGTCAGGAGCGCTCCACGCGAGCGCAGGGCCGCCGCCCTCAACACGCGCTGGTGCTCCGCGAAGCGCCGTGCATACGCGGCCAACACGTCCTCGGTCAGCAACTCCTCCAGCGCCGCGCCAGTCTCCGAGTCCACCAATCGCGCGCCCTCGCCCCCCGTCGGAGCCAGGTCCTCCGCATCCAACACCTGCACCAGGAAGACCCCCGCCGCGCCCCGCGACAACCGCGCCACCATCGCGGGCAGGTCCGCCTCGAACAGGAAGTCGCTCACCACCACGCGCAGGCCACAGGACCTCGGCGGAGGCATCCGCCCCAGCGCCGTCACGAGGTCATCCTTCGCGTCGAACTCCAGCGCGCGCAGCGCCGCCCGACAAGCCGCCCCCTGCACCCGCTCCGACCGCACCCCCGTCGCAAGCAACGTGGGACTCAATCCCTGACGAGCCCCCACCTCACACGCGAGCAACGCCAGCTCCCGCGCACACGCCGCCTTGCGCGGCGACAACGCCATGGAGCGCGAGCCATCCAGCACCACCTCCACGCGCGGCGACACCTCGTCCTGCCGCACCCGCAAGATGAGCTCATCGGTCCGCGCCACCGCGTTCCAGTCGAGCTGCCTCAGGTCATCGCCCGGCTGATACGCCCGGAAGTCATGCAGCTCCAAGGCGCTCCCGGTGGACGCCGCGCGGACCTCACCCACGCGGCCCCGGTGAGGCCCTCGCGGCAACGCCAGCCCCAACCCGGGCGCCAGTCGTCCCACCGCCGCTTCATCCAGACGCTCGCTCACGGCAGATGGGCCCGCTTCTCACGCTCGACGAGCACCCGGTCCGCCATGAAGGCGACCAGCAACGCCACACCCACCACGAAGGCGACCAGCGGCCACGCCATCCCCGGCTCGGCCGTGGCGTAGTCATGCGCCCCGAAGTTCGCGATGCCCACCACCGGATTCAGGAGATTCAGCAGCGGGTCTCCCATCTCGATTCCCACCAGCGCGGCCACCAGCGGAGGCAGGCCCGCCGCCACGCCCACCGCCGCCACGAAGAGCAACCGCACCGAGGCCGGCGACGAGAACCGGTCCGAGCGAGGCATCCTCCCGAGCACCAACGCCAGGGACAGATAGAGGATGACGTAGGCCGGCATCACCGCCATCAGCATCCGCATGGATTCGCTGCCGTGGTTCGTCTTCCCCGACACCAGCGCCAGCGCCGCCCACACCCCAGCCCACCCCACCAGCAGGAGCATCGTCAGTCGGAAGCCACGCAACGCGCCGGGCCGGAACAGGGACACCGGGCCGGTGGCCGCTCGCAACGCGCGCGCCTGCCCATCCACGTCCGTCACCACGAAGAGCCCCACGACGGCGAGATGCAGCGTGCCGCAGACGGCGAAGATCTCCGTCACCACGTGCCCCTGGTCCTCGTGCCACCAGAACCCCAGGCCCACCACCAAGGCCACCAGCATCTGCACCACCATCGCCCGCCGGGGGCCACGCGTGTAGTCCTCCGTGGAGAGCGACAGTCGCGACGCGGCCACCTCGAACAACAGCCAGCCATCCAGGAGCATCAACCCCAGCCCGATGCCCATGGCCAGATGCACCCCATCGTTGCTCAGGAGCCTGTTGCCCGAATCGCTCAACGCGCCCGAGACGCCCAGCGCCGCGCTGAAGGCCAGTCCCAACACCCCCAGCACCACGAAGTGCACGAAGGCGCGCCCCATGCGGCTGTCCGCCAGCGTCGCCGCGCACACCGCCACCACGGTGAGGAACACCAGCCACGCCCCACCCAACCCCAGCACCGCGAGGATGGACGGCAGGGAGATGCCATTGAGGTAGTAGCTGAACAACAGGAAGGGCCCCACCGCCGAGGCATACAGCGCCGCCTGCACCAGGAAGGAGGACACCTTGCCTCGCAGAATCCTCCGAGGCCCCAGGCCCGTGAGCACCAGCAGCACCCACGTGTCGTCCTCCCGCTCGCGCGCCAGGGAGCGATACGCGCTGTAGGGAATGACGAAGAAGTGCACCACGGCCAGGCAGATGAAGAACGCGAAGAAGTAGCCCTGGCCATGGTGGGCGAATGCCTCCTCCCGCGTATGCACGAAGGCCACGAGCGCCAACACCAGACAGGCCAGCAACATCAAACCGAAGCACGCCCAGAAGACACGCGTGCGCAATCCCTGGCGGACCTCCTTCACCACCAGCGGATTGAGGCGATCTCCCCACCGCTCCTGGAAGGACAGGCCCGCGGTGCTCGCGTCCGCCGTCTCCACGGATGCGGACACCTCCGTCCCCGCCCCCGTGCTCGTCTCCACCGGCGCGCTCACGCCAGCCTCCCCTTCGTCACCGTCATGAACGCATCCTCGAGGTTGCGCTCCCGCATGCCGAACGAGCACACCGGCAGGCCCGCCGTCACCAGCGCCGACAACAGCCCCGCCGCCGCAGCGTCCACCTGCCCCGCGCCTGCTCCCGCCTCCAACTCCAGCCCCACCCTCAAGGACTCTCCCTCTCGCGAGACGCGCGCCACGCGCGGCTGCTCCAGCAGGAGCCGCTCCGCTCGCGCCCACGCCGCGTCCGCATCCGCGCCCACCGCCAGCCGGACCATCAGCTCCACGGCGGCGACACTGGCGCCCTGCCGGAGGATGTCCTCCACCCTGCCCGTGGCCAGCAGGCGCCCCTGCTCGATGATGGCGCAGGTGTCACAGATTTCAGCCAGCTCCGTGAGGATGTGACTGGAGATGATGACGGCCTTGCCCTGGTCCGCCAGGGCGCGCAGCAGCTCGCGCAGCTCGATGCGCGCACGCGGGTCCAGGCCATCCGCGGGCTCGTCCAGCAGGAGCAGCTGCGGGTCGTGCAGCAACGTGCGCCCCAGCGCCACCCGCTGCCGCATGCCCTTCGACAGCGCCGTGGTGAGCTTGTCCGCCAGCGGGCCCAGCCCCGTGAAGCCCATCACCGACTCCACGCGCTGGCGCCGCTTCGCGCCCGTCAGCCCATACGCCCGCGCGAAGAAGTCCAGGAACTCGAAGACTGTGACGTCGTCATAGGTGCCGTACCGGTCCGGCATGTAGCCGATGAGCGGACGCACCCGGTCCGGCGTGTCCACCAGCGAGTGGCCCCCCAAGAGCACCTCTCCCGCCGTGGGCGAATCCAGCGTCGCGAGGATTCGCAGCGTGGTGCTCTTGCCCGCGCCATTGGGGCCGATGAAGCCCAGGATGCTGCCCGGCTCCAGATGGAACGACACGTCGTCCACCGCCCGCAGCGCGCCGTAGTCACGCCGCAGCCCCTTCACCTCCAGCAACGGACTCATGGCCTCACCTCGCCGCGGACCAGATGCACGGCGGTCTCCACTTTGGAGGGCATGCCACTGCTCGGCAGCGGCCCCTGCCCGCTCAGCCGCGCGATGAAGCCTCCCTCGGAGAGGTCCGCGCTGAAGGGCGTCAACGCATTCGACAGCCGGAGCCCCGCGCCATCTCCCAGGTGCCGCCCGACCAGGGTGTCCGCCACGTTCCCCGGCTCCGGCTCGGGAGCACCCAGCGCGCCTTCCTCACCGTCGGACAAGGCAGGCAGCCGGCGCACCGTCCCGTCCAGCCGCACGTACCCCTCCTCCAGTCGCGCGCCCAGCGCGTTCTGGACACGGGGCGCATCACCCTCACGCTTGAGCACCAGCCGGGCCCGCGACGGGAGCACCGCGACCTCACCCCACTCGCGATAGGTCCTCGGCGGAAGGAAGCCGTCCCCCACCGTGAGGCCCGCCGTCCAATCCAGGTCCGCCAGGGCGTCGTCCAGGTCGGGCGGCGGCAGGAGCACGCTGGATGCGGGCAGGTGCAGCGCGTCGGGCGACAGGTTGGCGTACCAGGCGCTCAAGCCCGCCGTCACCGCGCGCGCCCGCGCTCCGTCCAGCCACGTCAGGCTGTAACGCGAGGTGTGCACGGCGAAGCCATCCACCAGCACGGACCAGAAGATGAGCGCCAGACACGTCACCACGGAGACGGCCGGCACCATGATGAGAACCGACACCGGCCCCCGGCGTCTCGCCAGCCACCAGGCCCCGGGGCCCACCACCAGCGCGAAGGCGGTGATGACCAGCAGGAAGCGCCCCACGGGCGTGCTGGCATTGGACAGCAGCGGCCGCGGGTCTTTCGTCTGCATCAAGGGCGCCACCCAGCGCTGCGTCATGCCCAGGGGAATCACCACGCCCCGCTGGTAGGCCTCGATGCCGACGGAGCCCCCTCGAATCAGCGACGCACACTCGAACTTGCTTTCCAGGCACGTCCACACCTGCCCGAAGCCATACTGTGACTGGGGGGTCGTCGCTTCCGGCAAGAGCGGCAGGCGCTCACGCAGGTCACGGGAGGGGCGCGTGACGACCAGCGTTCCTCCCGTCGCGGCGTAGGCTTCGAGCACGGCCCATACATCCGCCGGAACCGCCGCGGCCTCCGCCGTGACGACCACCAGTTGGAAGCCCACGTAGGCAGCCAGCTCACGAGGAGCATCCTTCGCGTCGAGGAAGCGGATGGAGAAGTAGGGCTCGTCCCGCTCCCCCGTCTTCGTCAATCCCGTGGAGGTCTCGAACTCCGACACCGTCCCCACCGACAGCACCGGCTCGAAGCGGTCGGAGTCGGCGTAGAGGGACTCCACGATGGGCTTCAATCCAGGTGAATCGACCCGCAGGGTGACGGAGTGCCACGCCACGGGCAACGGCACCCAGGTGACGACGCGCTGCCGGGGCCCCACCTCCACATGCCGCATGGCGGAGCGCGAGGTGTCTCCGTAGGCGGGAGAGAAGGCGATGCGCACCGGGAGCGCCTGCGACCCGCTGTTGTTCAGCACCACCTGCGCCGCCCAGTACCCACGCTGGGGCTTCAGCACGGCGCCGTGCATGGTGACCCGCAGGGGGCCCTCCGTGACGGAGTCCACGGTGCCCGTCGCGTCGCGATAGCCGTTCGGAGCGTTGGCCTCGGTCGCGTCCTCGGCCTCGGCCACGGCCTGCTCGACGGCGACGGCCGCCGGCGGGGGCGAGGTGCCCAGCAGGAGCCACAGCGAGAGCATCGCGACGCTAGTCACGCGGCACCTCGGGCACGGCCTGGAGCAGCGCGCGCACCACGTCCGGAGCGGACACCTTCTCGAGCGACGCCTCGTACGCGAGCACCAGCCGGTGATTGAGCGCGGCGGGAGCGGCGGCCACCACGTCGTCGAAGCCCACGTTGGGCCGTCCACTCAACAGCGCACGCGCGCGGCCCGCGGCGGCCAGGGCGAGCGCGGCGCGCGGGCTCGCGCCATAACGCACGAAGCGGCGAACGGCCTCGGGCGCGGACGCCTGGCGCGGGTCGCTGGCCTCCACCAGTCGCCCGATGAAGTCCGCCACCGGCCCCGGCAGGTGCACGCGGTCGGAGGCGGCGAACAGGCGCGCGAGTCCCTCTCCATCGAGGACGGGAGACAGCTCCGGCGGCGCGCCGCGCACGCGCGTGGTGAGCAGCGCGCGCAGCGTCTTCGCGCCCACGGGCGGCACCTGGATTCGGAAGAGGAAGCGGTCCAGCTGCGCCTCCGGCAGCGGGTAGGTGCCCTCCAACTCGATGGGGTTCTGCGTGGCCAGCACGAAGAACGGGTCGGGCAGGGTCCGCGTCTGGCCGAGCACCGTCACCCGGCGCTCCTGCATCGCCTCCAACAGCGCGGACTGCGTCTTGGGACTGGAGCGGTTGATTTCGTCCGCGAGCACCAGGCTCGCGAACAGCGGCCCCTCACGGAAGACGAACTCGCGACGCCCCTCGCCCTCCAGCACGTAGGTGCCGGTGATGTCTCCGGGCAGGAGGTCCGGGGTGAACTGGATGCGACGGAAGGGCAGCGCGAGCAGCTTCGCCAGCGACTTGCACAGCTCCGTCTTCCCCAGGCCGGGCAGGCCCTCCAGCAGCACATGCCCGCGCGCGAGCACGGCGACGACGACCTGCTCGACGACGGACTCCTGGTCCAACAGCACCGTGTTCAGGCTGTCCCTGAGCCGGGCCGCCACCTCCGCCGCCCCCTGTGCCTCGGCGGGACTGAGAAGCTCCGCTGCCACGTGTGTCTCCCCTTCCAGACTACTCGCCACCAAAGTACCGCTTCACCAGGTCGCGGTTGCGCGGCAACAGCGGCTGCGCACCAGGCCCCGCCGTCGCCTCACCCCGCGCGCTCGTTCCTCGCGAGCCCGCAGCACCCGCCGACCCCGTGCCGCGCCGAGGGTCCGCCGCCTCGAGCCCCCAGAGCTCTCCGGCCTCGCCACCCTGTCCCTCCGGAAGCGGCTCGAACGAGAGTCGGTCCGGGTCCATCTCCGCCTCACCGCCGAACACGAGCGGACTCGGCCCTCCGCCCTGTGTCCCCGTACCACGACGAACGCCCCGGCTCGCATGGCCCTCATTGCCTGTCTGCCCCTGTCCCTCGCCCTGCCCCTGTCCCTCGCCCTGCCCCTGTCCCTCGCCCTGCCCCTCGCCCTGTTGCTCGCCGTCCTGTCCGGGTCGCGACGCACCTTCGCTCCGCTGGCGCGCGCCCTGCTTCCGACGTGAGCCCGACCGTTGTGAGCTCGCCTGGGCGCCTTGCCCTTCGCGGGGCTCGAAGCGTTGCGAGAGTGACTGCTGTCGACGCTCCAGCGACCGGCGGAGTTCCGAAATCTGGTCCGGAGCACCCGAGGCCTGGGCGCGGGCCTGGGCCTGCCGCCGCGCCTGGGACTGCGCTTTCGAGCCCTCCGAATCCGCGGTGCCCTGCTGTCCCGACTGCGAGGTGCCCTGCGTCCCGTTCGGGTCCTCTCCCTGAGGCCCCTGTTGTCCCTCGCCCGATTGGGCCGATGCCTCACCCGGTCCCTGGGAGTCCTCACCCTCGCCCTCACCCTCCAGGCCCATGAGCGCGCGCTCCAGGGCCTCGCGCTCACGAGACGAGGACTCGGCGCCGCCCGCCGCCCCCAGGGCTTCCTCCAAGTCACGCGCGGCCTCGGAGGCCTGGGCCAGCTCGACGGCGGCCTCGGCGGCGCGCTCGGCGAGTCGCTGCTCCAGTGAATCGGCGGCCTCCCAGTCACCCGAGTCGAAGCGACCCGCGGCCACCTCCTCGGCCAGTCGGCGCAACTCGTCCTCCACGGCCTCGCCCAGAGGTTCCTCCCGGGCCAGGGCCTCCGCCTGGGCCTTCACGGCATCCACCTTCGCGGCGGCCGCGGCATGAGGGGCGCGCGGGCCCTTCGGCGCGGGCAGCGGGAGGAGGAAGCCGACGAGCAGGAACAGCAGCGCGCCCAGGAGGGCCCCCACGGGACGCCGCCACGCCACCACGGGGAGCTTCACGTCGCGCACGAGCTGATTGACGCTGAGCTCCCACTCCCCCATGGGCCGCTCCAGCCGGGTGAGGAGCAGTCCCCCCGCGTTGGCCGAGCGGTCCGCGAGCACGGCCGCATGCTCCAGCGACACGCCCCGCGTCCGTGCGCGGAGGAAACACCACGCCAGTCCCGCGAGGACCAGCGGAGGCAGGGCCCAGACCACCGCGCCCCGCAAGAGCAGCCGGGCAAGCACACACGCCGTGACGGTGGCCCACAAGGGAACGAGGCTGGCCTGTGCCCAGGCGAAGGCGTTGAGGCGCCGCTGCACACGCCGCACCGGGGCGAGCACGAGAGCCTGGAGGCGACGTTCTTCGCTGGCGGCCATGGGGAGGGGCCAGTGTCGGACACTCGGCCGGCCCCCACAAGCCACGCGGAGCGGTAACAACGCGCCGGGTTCCCCACGAAGGAGGACCCGGCCGGGAAGACAGGGACTACTGGGCGCGGCTCGGGTCCACGGTGAGGCAGGGCTCCATCTCGTCCGGGACGACGAGGAACAGCTCCTCGCGGTTCAGGTTCTGGAGGAAGCCCAGGGAGGGGTCGCCAATCTGCCCGCCTCCCTCATAGAGCAGGGCCGTCCAGTCGTTCTGTGACACGGGAAACACATCCACGACACCATTGCGATTGAAATCCCGGGAGTAGCTCGCGGTCGAGACGTCGCCGTCGCCATTGAAGTCGATGTTGGTGCTCGCGTTGCCGATGACCTGGGCCTCGTTGAAGCGCAGCCCGCTGATGCGCGCGAGGTCCGCCTCCTTGGAGGGAGCGACCGGCGCGAAGGCCGCGACCTCGTTGATGGTCGCTTCGTTGAAGGAGGCAACCCGCACGCGCGAGTAGTCGAGCACATTGGCCACGCCGCCAATGGTGAAGCCGTAGAACTGGTACTCGTAGTTCATGATGCTCAGGTAGTTGGGCTTGTAGTTGGCGTTGTCGGTGCCACCGTGGCGCAAGCCGATGTTGTGCCCCAGCTCATGCATGATGGTCCCGGCCAGTTGCAGCGCAGTGCTGTCTCCGGCGTCGCCCAGGGTCATCACCAGGTCATGGGCGGGGATGCCTCGGGAGATGCCACTGGAGTAGTCCCCGTCATAGTGGTTGGCGATCACCATGTAGTGGAAGAAGGGCCCTCGGCTCGCGGCGAAGTACTTGGACTTGGCCTTGAGCTTGTCGAAGTCCGTCCAGACGGGGTTCAGGTCCGGGTCCGCGTCCACCGCGGCGATTTGCTGGTCCACCACCAGGTGCAGCGAGACGCCCGTGGAGCCATCCGGGTTGCTCACCGGCGCGTTGGCAAACGCGCGGACTCATACCCATCCTTTGCGCTGCACCCATTTGCATCACGCCATGCAACGCATCCCTTACGGCTCACGGCCGCGCTTCGACTTATGGCATCCGCCGGCAATGAAGAACTCTCGCAATCTTGCATCACAGCAATGCCAGGGATTGGACAGGCACGAGCCCTCCAGGACACTGCCGCTCCAACGGCGCGCTCAATGGCAGACAAAAGGCCGGGCCCTCGGAAGGAGGACCCGGCCTTGGGATGCGAAGGCTTCCGCGAAACGAGGGACTACGGCATGCGGCTCTCGTCCACGGTCTGGCAGGGCTCCAACGTTTCCGGGGCGTCGAGGAACCGCGCCTCGCGGTTCAGGCTCCGGAGGATGCCCAGCCCGGGGTCACCAATCTGCCCGGCCCCGTCATAGAGCAGGGCCGTCCAGTCGTTCTGGGACGCGGGATACACGTCCGCGACGCCATTGCGATTGAAGTCCCTGGAGTAGGTCGGGGCATCGGTGACGCCATTGCCGTTGAAGTCGGTGTTGTTGCTCGCGTTGCCGACGACCGAGACGTTGTTGAAGCGAAGTCCGCTGATGCGGGCAAGGTCCGCCTCGGTGGTGGGGGCGACAGGCGCGAAGCCCGAGCCCTCGTTGACGGCCAATTCGTTGAAGGAAGCGACCTGCACGCGCGAGTAGTCGAGCACGTTGGCCGCCCCGCCGATGCTGAACCCATAGAACTGGTACTCGTAGTTCATGATGCTCAGGTAGTTGGGCTTGTAGTTGGCGTGGTCGGTGCCACCGTGGCGCAGGCCGATGTTGTGCCCCAGCTCGTGCATGATGGTTCCGGCCTGGTCCAGTGACGTGCCGCCTCCGGCGAAGCCCAGGGTCATCACGAGGTCATGGCCGGGGATGCCGCGAGAGATGCCACTGGAGTTACCCCCGTCGTAGCGGTTGGCAATCACCATGTAGTGGAAGAACGGCCCCCGGCTCGCCGCGAAATACTTGGACTTGATCTTGTCGAAGTCCGTCCAGACGGGGTTCAGGTCCAGGTCCGCGTCCACCGCGGGAATCTGCTGGTCCACCACCAGGTGCAGCGTGATGCCCGTGGAACCGTTCGGGTTGGAGATGGGCGCGTTGGCGAACGCATTGATGACGCGGTTCAGCGTGGCCTGGGTGGGCTGGAGGCCGGGGTAGTAATCCACCTCCACGAAGACGTCCTTCTTGCGCGCGTTCGCCCCGAGCGCGGCCAGGTCCAATCCCCCGAATCCGAATGACTCCGCGTAGTCGCTCAGGCGGTCACCGTCCGTGTCGGTGCTGTTGGGGTTGGTGCCCAGCAACGCCTCGACGATGTCGCAGATGCCATCCTTGTCCGTGTCCAGGGAGGCGAGCAGGCACCCGACAGGGAGCGGAAGAGGCACGGCCTCCGCGGTCATCTCCTGGGCGGCGCTGTCCGTCTCTTCTCCCTGCACATCGGTGACGCCACACCCGGTCAACCCCAGGAACACCAGGGTGCCTGACAACAAGCGTTTGCAAAGCGGGTTCATACACGTCCTTTGTGCTGCGAGGATTCACATCGCATCGCGCAACGACTTCTTTACGACTTGCGGCAATTTCAGGATTTAGTCTATCTGCCACTTCTGACAAATCTTTGGAGACCGGAGGCCCCAGGGATTGGAGCAGGGTGAAACGCGGGGGCCACTGCCTGGAATTGAACGAGGGCCGGCCCTCCAGGGAGGATTTACCCTCGGGTCCTCCCGCTGTCGGAATGCGGCACATCGCGCGACGTCCGCGGTGCGGGGGAATGAATGTCGAACCGAGAAACGAATCCGAACGAAACACGTTCGCCGCGCAAGGACTTCAGCGAGTCCGCGTGCAGGGCTCGCGGAAACCAGGTGGTGGAGCGCACCGCGCGTTCTCGCGCCGCGCCGGAGCTGTTTGGCCCCGCGGACCAGCTCCAGGCTCCCGGCTTCCTCACGGCCTTCGTCCCGCTGGAGCCCCAGCCCGAGCCCTCATGGCGTCCCGGCATGGGCGCCATCCCCTTCGATGGCGGCGCGACGTTCCGCGTGTGGGCGCCTCATGCGCAGCGCGTACAGGTGGTGGGAGACTTCAGTCACTGGCACGCGGTGGAGCTTGCGCGCGAGCCCTCCGGCAACTTCTCCCGTGACATCCCTGGCGCGGGCAATGGCCAGCAATACCAGTTCATCATCCAGGGCCGTTACGGCGACTGGCGCTGGCGCAATGACCCGCGCGCCGCGGACGTCACGAACTCCACGGGCAACAGCGTCATCCTGGACCATCGCGACTTCGTCTGGCGCTACGACGGCCTCTTCCGGATGCCGGACTTTCGCGAGGCCGTCCTCTACGAGCTGCACATCGGCACGTTCAACGACTCGGCCGGGTGGGGACCGGGGCATTGGCTGGGCGCCATCGACAAGCTCGACTACCTGCGCGAGCTGGGCGTCAACGTGGTGGAGCTGATGCCCTCGGCCGAGTTCGCGGGGGACTTCTCCTGGGGCTACAACCCCACCTTCCCCTTCGCGCCGGAGAGTTCCTACGGCACGCCCAACGACTTGAAGCGCTTCGTGGACGAGGCGCACCGACGAGGTATCGGCGTCATCATGGACGTCGTCTACAACCACCTGGGGCCCAGTGATTTGCCGCACTGGGACTTCGATGGCGAGACGTTCGGACGGGGCGGCGTGTACTTCTACTCGGACTGGCGCGCGAGCACGCCGTGGGGCGACACGCGTCCGGACTACGGCCGCTCCGAGGTGCGCGACTACCTGCGCGACAACGCGCTGATGTGGCTGCGCGAGTACCACATGGATGGCCTGCGGCTGGATGCGACGAAGGAGATTCGCACCGCCAGCGGCGTGGACAATCCCGCGGGCTGGGAGCTGTTGCGCTCCATCACCGAGGCGGTGAAGCGCGAGTTCCCCTGGAAGCTGCTCATCGCGGAGGACATGGCGTCGGACCCCGCCGTCACGCATTCCCAGGGCGCGGGCTTCGACGCGCAGTGGGACGCGGCCTTCGTGCATCCGGTGCGCGCCGCGCTCATCGCGCCCTTCGATGAGGGGCGCGACTTGAACGCCGTCCGCGACGCGCTGTACTTCCGATACAACGGTCAGGCCTCCCAGCGGGTCATCTTCACGGAGAGCCACGATGAGGTGGCCAACGGCCGCAGCCGGCTGCCCACGGAGGTGTCGCCCTACAACCCGGGGGACATGCTCGCGAAGAAGAAGGCACTGCTGGGCGCGGTGCTGACCTTGACGGCACCGGGCATTCCGATGCTCTTCATGGGGCAGGAGTTCCTGGAGGACGGGCACTTCGACGACGGAGACCCGCTCGACTGGAACAAGGCGGGCTGGTTCGGCGGCATCCTCCAGGCGCACCGGGACCTCATCCAACTGCGCCGCAACTGGCATGACACCAGCGCGGGCCTGCGCGGCGAACACGTCCACGTGTTCCACCTGAACCACGAGGACAAGGTGATGGCGTTCCACCGCTGGGAGCATGGCGGCGCGGGCGACGACGTCATCGTCGTGGTGAACCTGGGACACCGGACCTTCACGGGGTACGAGCTCGGCCTGCCCACGGATGGCCTCTGGCGGGTGCGGTTCAACGGAGACTGGCGGGGCTACTCACCGGACTTCGGCGACACCTCCGTGCACGACGTCTGGGGCGAGTGGGGCGGACGGGACGGACTGCCCGCGCGCGGCGCGCTCTCCCTGGGGGCCTACAGCGCGGTCATCCTCTCGAAGAATCGCTGGTAGCGTCCCCGCCGAATGCTGCTCGCGCGACCGCCCGACCTCGCTCCCCGTGCCCCGTGGCCGGACATGCCCCTGGTGGTGTGGCCGGCCGCGCTCGCCATGTGGGGCCCGGGCGACGCGTCGTCCAGGCACGCCCACCACGCGATGCACCTGCTGCTCCGTCGCGAAGGCACCCTGACCTTCCGCGCGGGCACGGCGAAGGGGGACTCCCGCGCGGCGGGGGTGCTCGTGGGCCCGGACGTGCCCCACGCCATCGACGCGACGGGGGGCGAGGTCATCCTCCTGTTCATCGAACCGGAGAGCCAGGACGGCGAGCGGCTGCGCGCCTCGCTCGATTCCCCCGCGCGACTCTTCGACGAAGCGGCACGTGACGCCCTGCTCGCCCGGCTGCCGCGCAAGGGCCCCATCGCGCACGAGGCCATCGGCCCGTGGATGGAGGCCACGCTGGAGGCCCTGGCCGGTCCCACGGAGGCCCCCGCGCCGCGCATGCACCCGCGCGTGCGCAAGCTCCTGCGGCACCTGCGCGCGGAGCCCGCTCCCGAAGACACCTCCCTGGAGGCCCTCTCCGAGGTCGCCGGCCTGTCCTCCGGTCGCCTGATGCACGCCTTCACGGAGTCCACGGGCGTTCCCCTGCGCCCCTATCTGCTCTGGCTGCGACTGCAGCGAGCAGCGGGCGCCCTCGCGTCAGGCCGCACCGCGGGAGAGGCCGCGCACGCCGCGGGCTTCTCCGACGCGGCCCACCTGACGCGCACCTTCCGCCGCATGTTCGGCACCACGCCCTCGTTCCTTCAACGTCGCAGCCAGTTCGTTCAAGCGAAGGCCCGCCCCACCGACGCATCTTGAGCATCGACCCGCCGGACCGGTCTCCGGCTCGCTGCCCTCCAGGTGCCTCGCCATGTCCTTCGCCCTGATACTCATCTCCACCTTCCTGTTGCTCCACCTGCCTCCGCTGCGCCGCCTCCCCTCGCTCTCCACGCCCACCCGTCGCGCCGCCGTGGCCGCGGGACTCTTCTTCATCGGCGCCGGCGTCATGCACTTCGTCGTGCCCGCCCAGTACGACGCGATGATTCCGCCGCAGCTCCCCTCGCCGCGCTTCTGGACGCTGCTGTCCGGCGTGTTCGAGGTCGCGGGCGGCGTGGGCATGCTGATTCCCCGGACGCGGAAGCTCGCGGCCCTGGGGCTCATCGCGCTGCTGCTCGCCGTCCTCCCCGCCAACATCCACGAGGCGGCGTCGAACCAGGGCTCCCACGTGCTGCCCTTCCCGGACTGGTACTTCTGGCTGCGCATCCCCTTCCAGCTCATCTACCTTGCGTGGGTGGCATGGGCCGGTGGACTGTGGCCGCTCGGAAGCCGTGCGAGCCGACCTGTCACTGGTTAGGCTGGCGCCCCATGCACTTCCGTCATCTTGGTCGCAGCGGTCTGGCCGTCAGTGAGATTTCCTTCGGCAACTGGCTCACGCACGGCTCCCAGGTGGAAGAGGACGCCGCGCTGGCCTGCGTGAAGGCGGCGCAGGACGTCGGCATCACCACCTTCGACACGGCCGACGTCTACGCCGGCACCCGCGCGGAGTCCGTGCTCGGCCGAGCCCTGAAGGGTCAGCGCCGCGCCGGCTATGAGCTGTTCACCAAGGTGTTCTGGCCCACCGGGCCCGGAAAGAACGACTGGGGCCTGTCGCGCAAGCACATCATGGAGTCCATCGATGGCTCCTTGAGCCGCCTCCAGACGGACTACGTGGACCTGTACCAGGCCCACCGCTTCGACACTGCGACGCCGCTGGAGGAGACGATGGTCGCCTTCGCGGACATCGTCCGTCAGGGCAAGGCCCACTACATCGGCGTCTCCGAGTGGACCGCCGACCAGATTCGCCAGGGCGCCGCGCTCGCCCGCGAGCTGCGCATCCCCTTCGTCTCCAGCCAGCCCCAGTACTCCATGCTCTGGCGCGTCATCGAGGAGAAGGTCATCCCGGCGTCCCTCGAGGAAGGCCTGGGACAGATTGTCTGGTCTCCCCTGGCCATGGGCGTGCTCACCGGAAAGTACCTTCCCGGCCAGCCTCCTCCGGCCGGCAGCCGCGCCACCGACCCCACCGGCTCGCGCTTCATCGCCCGCTTCATGAAGGACGACGTGCTCAACCGCGTGCAGCAGCTGCGTCCCCTGGCCCAGCAGGCGGGACTCACCATGGCGCAGCTCGCCGTCGCGTGGGTGCTCCAGAACAAGGGCGTCTCCTCCGCCATCATCGGCGCCTCGCGGCCCGAGCAGGTCCACGACACCGTGAAGGCCTCGGGCGTGAAGCTGGAGGCGGAGTTGATGCGCCGCATCGACGAGGTGCTCGGCCCCGTCGTCGAGCGCAACCCGGCCCTCACCGAAGTGCCCGACCGGAAAATCTGAAGCAGGGCTGTCAGGCGTCACCCCGGCTCTGTCCCCTCTCCGACACTTGAGAGGGGATTGAGTTGAAGGCGACAACCCCAGACATGGCCTAATCCCTCCCCAGGCGCGCCCGTGTGGGACGCCCTGGACGCAATCACAGCCACACGTGACGGGGGATACATGAAGAAGACTCTGTTGATGGGACTCCTGGGCGCGCTCATCGGCATCGGCACCTCCATGGTGTCAGGGACCGCGGCGGCCTCGGAGGATTCGCTCGTGCCGTGCTGCTCTGACTGTGATGCCGGCTATGACAGGTGCATGGCCAACTGTCAGGGCGAAGACTGCGATCTCTCCTGCTTCAGCAGGTGGAGGCCTTGCTACAACGTCTGCTCCCACGCCTGCTAGGTGAGGTCGTCATGATGTCGGAGGGCGCGGGCACGAAAGCCCGCGCTCTTCGATTCAAGGACCTCCGCCGCCGCCCTATACTCGTCCCAGGCTCTTCACCTGGAGGTGGCGTATGCGCTGGTTCGTGGTCACCGCAGTGCTGTTCGCGTCGAGTGCGTCCGCCCAGTCTCCTGAATGCAAGTCGGCGAAGAAGGAGTTCGCGGAGCGCGAGGAGCAGCTCACCACCTTGAAGAAGGCGCGCAAGGACATGCGCGACGTGCTGGTGACCGCCAAGAAGGGGCGCGCGCACAGCCGCGCCCTGGACTCACTGGAGAAGGCGGATGACGCCCTGGAGGACGCCGTCAAGCGGGCGACGGCGGAGCAGCTCCAGCGCGACAAGCTGACCCGGGAAATCTGCAAGTAGCCGTCGCGCTGTCCAGGCGGCGTGAGGGCCTCACGCCGTCTCTCACGTTCTCAAGTTCCTGATGTTTCAGGGCTACAGCTTCGTCCCTCTTGGGATTCAGCGGGGATTGAAGCATGGTCCTCGCCATGAATCGGCAAGAGTCCGCGATGTTCGTCGGGGTGGCGGTGCTGTGGGTCCCCTTGCTGCTGGGCGTGTTCATCGGGACGTGGCTCAGGAAGCACGTACATCCCAAGGTGATGGCGCACTCGGAGCTGCTCAGCAGGACGGCGAACTCCAGCGTCACCCGGCTGTCGAACATCGTGTTCGTCATCTTCTGGGTGGGAGTGACGCTGGCCTGCAGCGGCATGATGGCCCCGAGGACTCTCACGTGGCTCCAGTCACTGGGAGGGCTGCCCTTCGTGCCCACGCTCGAGCTGCTGCGAGGGGTCTCCCTGTTCGCGGCCTTCATGATTGGCTACACCGTTGGGGCCATGCCCCGGGGAGACTCCGCTCGGCAGCCCTCACAGGCGCATGGCAACGCGCCAGGGACGACCGCGTCCGGTCCCAGCAACGGCCAGCACGTCAACAAGTACCCCAGCATGCGGGTGCTCGCCATCATCGGAGGCACGATTGCCGTCGGACTGGGCGTGGGCGCGCTGAGCACGGGGCTCAAGAAGGGTGGCTTCCTGACGACCTCGGACGTGGGCGGGCTCCCCGAGCTGGCGCGCATCCAGGAGCAGCTGAGGCCGCTCGAGGCCTGCTCGCTCAGCTACATGAAGCGGGACCGGCGAGGCTCACGCAACTACCCGACCACGGTCTGGCTCAGGACCTGTACGCACAACGAGTACTTCTCCGTCATGATCACCGTCCCTGGGACCTGGGCGAGCCGAGGCGTCGGCTTCGAGATGGAGCGCGGTTCCAGCTCTGAGCCCTGGGAAATCCTGGTCGAGAAGAACGACGTGCCCTTCCCCGACCTCAAGGAGGCGCTGGAGCACTTCGCGCCCATCATCGCCGCGCAGTATCCGGAGGAGCTCCGAAAACGACGCACGAGCTCGGATGAGATGGACCGCCACCTGGAGGAACGCTCGCGGCTGGAGAAGGAACGCAAGGAGCGCGCGAAGACCTCCTATCCGGAGTGAGTTCGCTCACTCGCGTGGATTCCTCCAGCCCCGCTTCTCCAGCACGCGCACGTTGGGGACGTCCGCGAGCGTGGCCAGGTAGTCCGACAGCGCGAGCAGCTCGATGTCGTCCACCTGCCCCTCGAAGGGCCGCACGTAGATGGCATTTCCGTAGTTGTGCAGACACTTCGCGGGGGTGTCGTCGACGATGAGCACCCGCTCCAGTCGGAAGCCCCTGCGCTTCAGCTTGTGGAGCTTCTTCGCATATTCGTAATGAGAGGACGGGTCCATGAAGCCCTCCTCCAGCACGCGCGCGCGGTCCACGTTGAAGGTGCACCGGCTGCGGCCCCAGACCAGCTCAGGGCGGAGTTCCGGCGGGAAGAGGTGATGGACGATGGCCGCGACGTAGTCGTCCGCCGCGGAGGACCAGACGGCGAGGCGGAACCGGGCCGCGCACGCGGTGAGGAACCGCTCCAGGTGGGGCCGCGCGTAGACGTGGAAGCCGAACACACGGAAGTCCGCCGCGCGCTCCAGAGGGGCCTCGCGGGCGTGAATCAGCGTCTCGTCCAGGTCCAGCACCAGGAGCAGCTTGTCCGGGTCCATGCGGGTCACCACTCGTCGCGCTGCGGGATGCGCCACATCGCCAGGAGACACATGCCAGGGACGCCTCCGTGCCTCCAGTGCTGACTCTTCCACGCATGCCCTGTTGGAACGCGCACACCCCGCTGTGAGGACAGGCGGCACGCCGCGCCCCGGGGCTAAGTGCTGTCGGGTTCATCCCTCTCATCCGCCCCCTGAGGAGCCCCATGCACCTGCGCGTCTTGTTGACGACCCTGGCCTGCGCCGCCGTCCTGTCCCTCGCCGGACCCGCCCGAGCCCAGGACGCCACGGAGAGTCCTCCGTCCGAGCCCGGCGTGTCCTCGTTCGACCCGGCCTTTCCCGGCCAGACGCGCGCGCCCGCCGTGCAGACGCAGACGCCCTATCAAGTCACTGAAATCGCCTCCGGCTTCAACTACCCCTGGGCCGTCGCCTTCCTGCCGGACCGGCGCATGCTCGTGACGGAGAAGCCCACCGGGAAGCTCTTCATCGTCACACCCCAGGGCGTGAAGTCCGCGCCCGTCGCGGGCCTGCCTCCCGTGGACGGCCGCGAGCAGGGCGGCCTGCTCGATGTGGAGGTCGACCCCGACTTCGCCACGAACAGCCTCATCTACTGGACCTATTACGAGCCACGCGAGAACGGCAACGGGCTCGCGGTGGGACGCGGGAAGCTCAAGGACGGCCCCCAGCCGCGCATCGAGGCGCTGCGAATCATCTTCCGCATGAAGCCCACCCTGGACTCGCTGTGGCACGCGGGAGGCCGCCTCGTCTTCGCTCCCGACGGCACCCTCTTCGTCACCCTGGGCGAGCGCTCCATCCTCACCGGCCGCGTCCAGGCCCGACAACTCAACAGCCACTTCGGCAAGATTGTCCGCATCCACACCGATGGCACCGTGCCCGCCAACAATCCCTTCGTGAACAACCCCGCGGCGCGTCCGGAAATCTACTCACGGGGCCACCGCAACGTCCTCGCCGCCGCTCTCGACGGCCAGGGCCGCCTCTGGGAAGTGGAGATGGGACCACTGGGCGGCGACGAGCTCAACCTCGTCGAGCCGGGCAAGGACTACGGCTGGCCCACCATCGGCTATGGCAAGGAGTACTCCGGCGCGCCCATCCACGAGAGCTCCCAGGGCCCAGGCATGGAGCAGCCCGTCTACTACTGGGACCCGGTGATTTCCCCCTCGGGGTTGACCATCTATTCCGGGAACCTCTTCCCCGAATGGAGGGGCAACTTCTTCATCGGCGGGCTGTCCAGCCACGCCCTGGTGCGGCTCGTCCTGCGCAATGACCGCGTCGTGGGCGAGGAGCGCCTCAAGCCCGCGGGGAACAACCGGGTCCGCGACGTCGTCCAAGGCCCCGAAGGCGCGCTCTACCTGCTCACCGACGCGCCAAACGGCCGGCTGCTCAAGGTGACGCCCCGCCAGGCGCCGCCGCTCTAATCGGGCCTCCCGCGAGGGGCGCTGGAACCGGAGGCGACGGCCAGGCGACAAATGTGTTTCCAGCCGTTGCCAGACGGCCCAGGAAGCGGACAAACCGGCCGATCCATTTGACTTTCAGGGCGGACGGAACAACAGATGGGCGCGCGAGTTGGCAACCGGGTTACTGACACCCGTCACCCACTTCCCCCCAGGCTTCCCTTCATGACGCTCTCCCTCCTCCTGGCCCAGACAGGGCAACCCGAGCTCGGCTGGCTCAGCAGCAAGCTGCTCGGTGTCACGCTCACCTCCGCCGAGTGGGTCCTCTGGATTCTGGTCGTCCTCTCCGTGCTCTCCATCGCCATCATGCTGGAGCGCACGGTGTACTTCGCCCGCAACCGCCTCCCGGACTCGGAGGCCCTGGCGGTCCGGCTGGCGCGCGGCGACTTCGAGGCGGCGCGCAAGGCCGTGGAGGGCAAGACGGGCATGGAGGCCGCCATCATCCGCGAGGCGCTCGCCTCCGCCTCGCAGGGCGCGGACACCGTGGAGCAGGTGATTGCGTCCACCATGTCCCGCGAGCGCCCCCAGTACGAGCGCTTCCTGTCCTTCCTGGGCACGCTGGGCAACAACGCCCCGTTCATCGGCCTGTTCGGCACGGTGCTCGGCATCATCAAGGCGTTCCACGATTTGGGCTCCGCCAACGTGAAGGGCGCGGCGATTCAGCAGACCGTCATGGCCGGCATCTCCGAGGCGCTCGTCGCCACCGCCGTGGGTCTGGCCGTCGCGATTCCCGCCGTCGTCGCCTTCAACATCTTCAACCGTCAGCTCAAGACGCTCACCAGCCGCGCCAACGCCCTGGGCTACGCGCTGGTGGGCAGCATGCGCGCCGAGGGCCGCACGCCCGACGCGGCCACTCGCACGGCGGAGGGCCGCTAGCCCATGGCCGGAGGCGCGCAGCAAGACGACGAGGAAATCACCGGCATCAACGTCACCCCGCTGGTGGACATCGTGCTGGTGCTGCTCATCATCTTCATGGTGACGGCCAACTTCATCGTCCGCGAGACGGTGGAGGTGGACCTGCCCCGCGCGGCCAATGGTGGCGAGACGGTGCAGGGGCTCGTCAACGTGGTGCTCGACAAGGAGGGCAAGCTCTACTTCGACGGCGCCGCGGTGAGCGAGGCGGACTTGAGGGCGAAGGTCGCCGAGGCCATCGCCAAGGACAAGGACACCCGCGCCATCATCAGCGCCGACCAGAGCATCGCGTATGGACAGGTGATGCGGCTCATCGACACGGTGAAGGGCCAGGGCATCGCCAAGTTCGCGCTCAACATCGAGAAGGACGTGGCCCCCGCGGCCGCGCCCGCCACACCCTGACGCAAGGCCCAGCGCATGAGCCAGGCGGTCGTCGACTCCCCTCCCCCGATGTTCCCCCGCCGTGAGCGCTCGCTCTGGGTGGTGGGCATCTTCCTGCTCACCTCGCTGGTGCTGCACGGCGTGGGCTTCTGG
>NZ_JABUMQ010000510.1:0-5083 GCF_013336645.1 Myxococcus sp. CA039A
GGCGGGAGCGGGGTGCAGCGGGACAGCAGGTCCTCCACGCTGCGCCGGCCACAGACGCCACATGCGGAGGTGGTGAGGGTGCCCCGGCGGGTGGCCTTCAGTGGATCAGGGTCAATGACAACACCTGGGGCGGGAGTGACCTCGAGCACATTGCCCCAGCCTTCCTCGCCCGGCCGGCCGCAGTGGGAGAGGGTGCCCAGGTCGTCCGCGCTTTGGATGAGGCCCTCGGCCAGCAGGAAGCCCACGGCCAGCTCCCGGTCATGTCCGGGTGTCCGCATGGTGGTGGCCAGGGCTTCGCCGTTGACGCGCAGCTCGAGCGGCTCCTCGACGGCGATGGTGTCGTCCTCGGCGGGGAGGAGGGTGGCGCCGTTCCAGCGTCGCACCGGACGGGAGGCCACGCCCCGCGCATCCTGGGGCGGCAGTGGCGCGCGTCGGGGCGGGCGCAGGTGTTCGAGGATGGCGTCCGCGATGGCGCGCGTGTCGAGCGGTGACAGGAGCCGCGCGGTGGAGGGGCTCGACACGAGCGCGTCCGTGACGAGGGCGAAGACCTCCGGACGGGAGGAGGCGAGGAGCGGGCCCAATCCCTCGCGCCACACCTCCAGCTTGGGGAGCGGACCGTCCTTCCAGCCTTCCACCAGCGCGAGGTCCAGGGTGCCCGCGAGCCGGACGAGCAGCTCCGGAAGGGCCTCCGTGGGGGCGGTGCCGGTGGTGAGCTGCACGCCCTGGGGTGTGGCGAAGCCGGTGAGGCAGGCGCCGGCCTCCTGGAAGCGGGCGGTGTCGCTGCCTCCCCGGTGGAGCGGGTGGGTGTCCGAGGAGTGCTTCACGGCGGCGATGCGCAGTCCTCGCGAGGCGAGCTCCGGGAGCAGCCGCGTGAGGAGCGTCGTCTTCCCGGCGCCGGACCAGCCGACGATGCTGAGGGCGGGCACGCGGCTCATGGCTTCAGGTCCGCGGCGTGGTGGGGGCGGTCGAATGGCTCGACGGCGTTGAGGGCGGGCACATGGCTCACGGCGCGGTGTCCGGGGCTGAGTCCGCCGCGTGGTGGTGGGGGCGGTCGAATGGCTCGACGGCGTTGAGAGCGGGCACATGGCTCACGGCGCGGTGTCCGGGGCTGAGTCCGCCGGGTGGTGGTGGGGACGGTCGAACAGCTCCACCTCGACGAGGTCGTTCTCGTTGAAGTCGGCGCGGCCCGGAGGGAGGACGGCCCAGCCGTCTGCTTGAACGTTCTGGAGAATCTGCCCGGCGCCCTGGGGGCGCAGCCAGGCGCGAAGACCCTCGTCGCCGTGCTCCAGCGTGGCGGTGATGAGGTAGGTGAGGCCGGCCTGCTTGTGACGGGGCTCGGACAGGCGCGCGCGGACGCGGCGGCGCGTTTCGAGCACGCCCTGGTGCTTGAGCAGCAGCGGCCTCGCGAGCTGGTCGAAGGCGACGGTGGCCGCGCCCGGGTTGCCCGGCAGGACGACGATGGCGGTGTCCCCCAGGCGCGCGACGGCCACGGGCTTGCCTGGCTTCAGGGCCACGCCGTCGACGAAGAAGCGCGCGCCCAGCGCGGTGAGCACGCGCTTCACGTGGTCCTTGTCTCCCACCGACGCGCCGCCCGTGGTGATGAGCACGTCGACTCGCGGCGCGAGCTCGGTCAGGGCCTCGCGCAGGGCGTCCTCGTCATCGCGGGCCCGGGACATGTGGAGCACGTGGGCGCCCGCTTCGCGCGCGAGCGCCGCGACCAGGACCAGGTTGCTTTCGTAGACCTGATGCGCGAGCGCGGGCTCACCGGGGCGCACGAGCTCGTCACCCGTGGCGAGCACGGCCACCCGTGGCGCCGGACGCACGCGGACGGTGGTCTCGCCCTGGGACGCGAGCACGCCGAGCACGGAGGCATTCACACACTGGCCCGCGCGGAACAGCGGCGCGCCCGCGCGGACCTCCTCGCCCGTGCGGCGGATGTCATGGCCGGGGGGCACGGTGATGAAGAGGTCCACGGTGAGGCCATCGTCCGAGGCGCGCGCGGCTTCCTGTCGCACGACGGCATCGGCCCCGGAGGGGATGGGCGCGCCGGTGAAGATGCGCGCGGCCTCGCCGGGCTGGAGTGCGCGAGCGGGCAGGGCGCCCGCGTAGACGGTGTCGATGACGCGCAGCCTCGTGGGGCTGTCACGGTTGGCGCCGCGAGTCTCCTCCGCGCGCACGGCCCAGCCATCCATGGCGGAGTTGTCGCAGCCGGGCAGCGAGCGCGAGGCTCGGACGTCCGTGGCCAGGAAGCGGCCGTGGGCATCGAGCAGGGGCACGGGCTCGGGAGCCGCGGGAGCAATGGCTTCGAGCGCGGCCTGCCGGGCGGCGGAGAGGGACGTGAGCGGCATCGGGGACGCGCAGACTACGCCGCGGGCCCTGTCCGTTGTCCACGGGGCCGCGGGCCGTCTGTTCGCCTGCTGTCCTTCGCGGTGGGCCCGGGCATGGCGCCGCGCGGGATGCACCGCTTCGACATGGAGCTTCGATGCACGGCCGTGGTGCTCGGAGGCAGCGCGTGGACTCGCCGCGTCACTCCGCGGGTGACCTCGAATCGAGGGGGCGTGCTCACCTCTCCGAGCGAGGTGTGGCATTCTGAGGGGAGGGCTCTCGTGCGTGCTTCGCTGCACTCGGGATGGAACGTGTGACGTCGCGCGTGGCCGGGGGCAAGTGCCGACGTTCCAGGGGAGAGCGAGACACGAGCCATGGACCCCAACAGCGGCAGTCTCGGCAACACGTATCCGGACGTGACGCTGGCCATCATCGCGGGAGGCCAGGGACGACGACTGTCCGGTGTGCCCAAGGGCCTGCTGGAGGTGGAGGGTCGCACGGTGCTGGCGCGACTGCTCGCGCTGGCGCCCCGCTTCGGTGAGGTGCTCCTGGTCGCCAACGCACCGGAGCCCTATGCCCGTTATGCGCTGCGCACCGTCGCGGATGTGGTGCCGGACAAGGGCGCGCCCGGCGGCGTCCACGCGGCACTCTCCGCGGCTCGGACGCCCTGGGTGGTGGCGGTCGCATGTGACATGCCCTTCATCTCGCCCGATGTCCTGCGCGTGTTGCTCGACGCGCGCGGTGACGACGTGGACGCGGTGTGCTTCGACGCGGGCGGACGCGTGGAGCCACTGTTGGCCGTGTACCGCGCCGCGCTCGCGCGGGTCTGGCGCGCGACGTTGTCCGAAGACCCGTCCCTGCGTCAGCTCCTCTCCCGCTTTCGCGCGCGACTGCTGCCCGAGTCCGCGCTGCGCGCCGTGGACCCGTCGCTGCGCTCGCTGGTGAACGTGAACACCCCTCAGGACCTCACGCGGTACGCGGTGACGCTGCCTGGCGATTAGCCCTCGTTCCGAGACACGCGCCATGAATGCGTGCCATCGCCTCGCGCCGCCCGGCGCCGTCAGGAGCGAGGCGTCGGGACGGGCTGAAGGAGGGTGGGCAGCTCCGCCAGGTCGAGCACGAGGCTGGGGCGAATCTGGCCGACGGCATCGGACATGTCCTCGCCCTGGCCCTGTACGCCCAGGCCCACGGTGAAGCGGTCGCCCACCATGACGCGGGTGGTGGCCACGACGCTGGCGCGTTTCGTGTCCGTGTTTCCCAGTTTCAACAGTGACTGGGTGGCTTCGAGCTTGAGCTGGAAGCGCTGCGAGGCGACGCCGAAGGACAGGCCGACGTCGACCCATCTGTCCATGGAGAGCTCCGGGCGCGGACGTTCCTGGAGTACGCGCACTTGCATGGCGACCTCGAGGTTGGAGTCCGCGCTGCTCAACAGCTCCAGCGTGGCCGCGCCGAAGCCGCGCTGGATGGCGACGCCGTCGCCGTCATGTGACTTGAGGCCGGGTGTCACCCAGCGTCCGCCGACGGAGAAGAAGAGGGCGCTGGAGGCCTGGCGTGTCTCGCGGGTGCAGGCGGGGAGGCCCTGGCGAATCTTCGCGATGCCCGCCTGGCGCGCGGCCTCCATGGCGAGGCGGTAGTCGGCGAGGGCCTTCTCGAAGTCGGCGGGATTCACATGGTCGCCGGGCAGGGGCTTGTCGGGGAACTCGTAGAGGCTCGGGTCCGCGAGGACGCGGGTGATGCAGGTGTTGTAGGTGGAGCCGTAGATGCTGCGCTCGCCGAGGACGTCCACGGACATGCCGGCCATCACGGTGGCGAAGCGGCCCTTCTCCGGGACGGCGTCCTGGAAGGGCGTGTCCTGGCCCACGCCGAGGGTGATGGCGGTGTCCTGGAGCAGGCGGGTGAGGACGGAGGCGTTCCGCGCGGCGACGGCCTCCGAGTAGAGCCGTTCGAAGCCGTCGGTGAGCAGGTAGGGGTTGAGCTGGAGCGCGAAGGACGCCTGGGTGCCGTCGAGCACCGCGCCCACGCCGCGCAGGCTGGCCACGAGGGCGGAGGGGTTGGAGGGGTGGACGACTTCTCCGGCGGTGGCGATGTCCAGGCCCGCGGCGGTCTCCGAGCCGCCTCGGAGGATGCTGGGGAAGTCGAGCTCCACGGTGCCCGCGTCCGGGGTGCCACCGTCCTGGGCGTTCGCGGCGGAGGCGCAGAGGAGGAGCAGCGCGAGGAGCGCCCTCATTCCACCACCGTCCAGGTGAGGGTGATGAAGTCGGCCACCGCGCCCTGCTGGAGGGAGAAGTCGTCCCAGAGGGCTTCCTTCTGGCCCTTTTCGAAGACGAGCGTCGCGCGCTGGAGGAACCGGGCGCCCGCGCCCGTCGGGTCCGCGACGGAGAACACGGCGCGCACCCAGCCCTGGGCGGCGGTGGGGAGGAAGTCGTCGGGCAGGGGGATGGTGCCCTCGCCGGTGAAGACGTCCGAGTGGAGCTGGCGGCGCTCCTGGCCCTGCATCTTCCCGCTGACGACCAGGCGCATGGCGACGGTGTTGAGGACACCCGAGGGCCGCTCCAGCACCAGCTTCACGCCCTTCCGGTCCGCGCGTGGCACCTGGATGATGGACTCCAGCTTGTCGTTGCCTGACATGGTGTTCCCCCTCGACGGGTGATGGCGGGCTTTGCCGGCCTCACCCGGTTCATTCTAGTGGGAGGGGTGACGTGGAAAGAAGCCAGGCGGGCGGGCGACCGGGTGCGTCACCCTGACGCATGGACGGGAG
>NZ_JABUMQ010000511.1:0-5052 GCF_013336645.1 Myxococcus sp. CA039A
GGCTGGGGTGGGCGTGTGAGTCGGAAGAACCGTTCCCCACGCTCGACGAGCTGGACCAGCTTCGCAGCCTGCACTCGCTGTCGAGCCACCCGCGCCTGGACGCCACCAACAAGGTGGACGGCCTGCCGGTGGCCCAGGAGCTGGGACATGACTTGTTCAGGGACACGGGCCTGTCTCGCTGCGGCACGGTGTCCTGCGACAGCTGCCACTCCGGCGATGGTCGCACGGTGGACACGGCGACGGCGGAGGGCTGCGGCGGACAGCGCACGGAGCGCAACCCGCCCACGGTGTTGAACGTGCGGCACAACCGCTGGTTCATGTGGGACGGGCGGGCGGACTCGCTCTGGTCGCAGGCGATTCTGCCGCTGACGAATCCGGTGGAGATGGACTCGGACGCGGAGGTGGTGCGGGCGAGGCTCCAGGCGGAGGAGTCCTACCGGACGCGCTACCAGACGCTGTTCGGCGTGGAGCCCTCGGGCGTGGCCGCGCCGGTGCTGATGGCCAACGTGGGCAAGCTGATGGCGGCGTACGAGCGGGTACTGATGCAGGTGGACGCGCCCTTCGATACGGACGTGAAGCGCTTCATCGCCGCGGCGGAGGCCGGCTCGGCGGAGGGCGACCCGGCGTACCTGGGGCTGAAGACCTTCGTGCGCAAGGGGCAGTGCATCGTCTGCCACAAGGGGCCTTCACTGACGGACGAGCTGTTCCACAACGTGGGCCTGGAGGACCGGGGCCCCGGCGCGGGCGGACAGTGGGCGGTGCTCAACGCGCTGCTGGACTGGGAGTTCAACGCCTCGAGCAGGCACAGCGACGACCCGAACGGCGCGGACGCGCTGCGGCTGCGCACGCTGCGCTCCCAGGCGAAGCAGGAGGAGCTGGAGGGCGCGTTCCGCACGCCGTCGCTGCGCAACGTGGCGCTGACAGCGCCGTACATGCACACGGGCGCGCAGGCCTCGCTGGAGGAGGTCGTCGACTTCTACAACGACGGCGGCAACCCGGAGGGCTCCTTCACGGGCAAGCGCACCGTCACCATCGTCCCGCTGGAGCTGACGGACGCGGAGAAGCGCGCGCTGGTGGAGCTGCTCAAGTCGCTGACGGGCACCCCGCGCTGACCGGCGCACCGACGGGCTCCCGCGCCTTGTGAGGACGGAAGGACGGGAGCCCGCGAGCGAGCAGCGACTTCAGCGCACCAGGTGGAAGTCGGTCTGCCGCTTCCAGGCCCAGTGCACGCGGCCTTCCGCGTCGATGGTGATGTCCTCTTCCTGGGCGGAGCGCACGCGCTGGTTGTTCCACTCGGGCACGGGGCTCGTCGCCTGGAGCTCAATCGAGTACCACATGTTCGCCATGACCTTGTGGTCGCCGTTGCCGGGCACGCCCTCCTGCCGGTCCCACAGGCCCACCATGGCGCCCGCGCCGTGGCCGTGCAGGCCAATGGGGTGCGAGTAGATGGTGCCGTCGATGCCCTCGGACGTCATGCGCTGACGGGAGCTCTTGAGGACCTCGTTGCCGGTGCGGCCAGGGCGCAGCTCCTCGAAGACGATGTCCTGGAGGCGGTTGGACGTCTTGAGCGCGGCCTTCAGGCCCGCGGGCACGTCCGTCTCACCCTCGCGCAGCACGTAGCCCATGTGCTGGGTGTCGGTGTTGAGCCGCAGCGCGGTGACGCCGTAGTCGCAGTGGAGCACGTCGCCGCGCTGGATGACGGGGTCCTCGCCGAGCTGCTCCTCGGTGACGCCCTGGCGCTGCACGTCCACGGACGGCTGGAACCAGGTGTCCAGGCCCAGGTCCGCCAGGCGCTGGCGCATCCACCACTCCACGTCGGAGATGCGGGTGACGCCGGGGGTGACGACCTGGTTGGAGAAGGCCGTCTCGATGATGTTCCAGGCGAGCTTCGTCTCGTCCTCGTAGAAGCGGACTTCATCGGGGATGCGCCACGCGATGAGGTCCACGGGCAGGCCCTCCGCGGGCTTGAAGCGCTTCACCCAGTCGGGGCCGAGCGCCTGGGCCATGCCCTCGTACTCGCCATGGGAGAGGCCGTCGGCGAAGGCGAACGTGCGGGAGATGTCGAGCGCGATGCTCTGGGGCTTTCGCTCCTCCAGCACCTGCTTGAGCACCAGCCACTGGTCCGGGCCCCACAGCTCCGCCTGACGCAGGCCCTCGCCGCCATGGCTCACCTGCTGCTGGGCGCGACGCGGGACATAGACGCCGCCCTGCGGGCCACCGCCGAGCGCCAGTCGCTCCACGCCCTTCTCCGGGCCCAGGTCATGGAACACGTAGATGGTGCGGCGGCGCGCGGCGAACGTGGTGGGCGACACGAGCGCCTTGAAGACGGGGTCCTCGTTGTACTCGCGCATGGGGACGACCCACATCTCGATGCCGTACTTGCGCATGAGCTGGGGAAGCGCCGTGTCCATGCGCTCGCGCAGCCAGGCCTGCTGACGGTCGGCCTGCTCACGCAGGGTGCCGAAGGGGCGCTCCGGCACGGAGGCCTTCGCCGTCGCGACGGCGGTGGCGTCCGGAGACTGCGAGGAGACGGAGGCACATGCGGTGCTCAGCATGAGCGGTGCGAGGAGATGGAGGCGGGTTCGCATGGCCGCGCAGTCTGGCACGCACGGACAGGGGCGTCTCGGCCGTGTGGCGCGCCGAGGGCCGGGGGCTTCGTGTCTTGCGAGGCTTTCCGCGCGGCGGTGCTCAGCCAGTCACAGGAGGTTTCGCGCGGGGGGCGGGCTGGCGCGATGCGCCAGGGCGCGCGCGGGCCGGGTCAGGGAGCGCCGGCGCACGCCTGCTGGTCGGCGCCACAGGCCGCGTCGATGCGCGAGGTGGCCACGGGCTGCTGGCACTCGCTGTCGAGCGACGCGGTCAGCACCTCCGTCCGGATGCGCATGCACCGCACGCAGCCAGTCCTCGCGCCCGTGGCGTCCTCCAGCTCCGGCTCCACCTGCCGGTAGCGCTCGAGGACCTGGGCCATGCAGGCCGCTTCGTCCAGCGAGGACCCCTCGCACCGCGCCTCGTGGGAGCACTGCACCGTGGCGGCGCGTTCGGCCCACTCGTCATAGGTGATTTGCGAGGGGTCCTCGCCGCCACATCCCAGCCACGCCACGGACATCGCGAACAGGAGCCACCGCATGGCCACATCTCACCGGGAATCGGCCGGCCTGTCACCCGCGGGACGGGACGGCCTCAGCGCCGAGTGAGTCCCTCGGCGCGGCACTGCTGGGCGTCACAGCCCTCGACGACGCACGGTGCGCACTCGAGCATTCCTCCACAGCCGTCCGGCACCGCGCCGCACGTGGCCTCCCGCGTCTCGCACGTCACCGGGACGCAGCCGGTCGGCAGGTACTGCTCGCTCGTGTCGAGCATGCCCGCCACCTCGTTGGCGCCGCCCACGAGCAGCACCGAGCCGTCCCGCAGCGTCAGCGCGCCCGGCAGGCCGCGAGGCTCCGTCAGCGCGGGAGCGGAGGCCCACTGCCCCGTCATCGGGTCGAAGCGCTCCACCGACGCGAGCGCGCCCGCCATGGGATGCTCGCCGCCCAGCACGAGCACCTGGCCCTCGGGCGTCACCACCGCGGCATGGTGCTCGCGAGCCACCGACGGCGCCGCCACCAGCGTCCACAGGCCCGTCAGCGCGTCGTAGACCTCGGCCGTGCTCGACGCGCGCGCGGTGCCACCGCCCACCACCAGCACGCGTCCGTCCGGCAGCAGCGTCACCGAGTGCCCCTGTCGATGCGTCCCCGCCGCGCCCCCCGCGAAGCCCGCCTTCTCCCAGCGCCCGGTGGCCACGTCGTACAGCTCCGCCTGAAGGCCGCTCACGAAGAGCGCCTTGCCCTGGGCCAACATCACCGCCGTGCCGGCGCCGCCCCGCACGAAGCCCGGCGGCGTCGCGGGAGCCCACGTGCCCGTCATCGGGTCGAACAGCTCCGCGGAGCGCAACGGCCTGCGGTCCGCGTCGGTGCCACCCGCCACGAGCACGCGGCCGTCGGGGAGCAGCAGCGCGGAGGGATCATTCCGGGCCTCGAACATGGGCGCCACCTGCGTCCAGAGGCCCGACGCCAGCGAGTACACCTCCGCGTCCGCGAGCGCGCCCGGCGCCACCACCTGCGTGCCGCCCGTCACCAGCACGCGGCCATCCAGGAGCCGCACCACCGCGTGGTTGCGACGCGCCTTGTGCATCGAGCCCGTCAGGCTCCACATCCCCGTCTCCGGCTCGAACACCTCGCAGCTCGACAGGGTGCGCTGCCCGTCATGGCCTCCGGCGGCCAGCACGCGCCCGTCCTCCAGCGGGACGAAGGGCAGCAGCTTGCGCGGCGTCGCCAGCCTCAGGGGCTCGACGCCCATGTCCAACGTGCCCCCGTCCGCGCGCGGACCGGAGTTGCACGAGAACACGAGCGCGAAGAACGCCACGCCGAGAAAGGATGTCTGGACACGTCGCATGGGACCCACTCGCCTCGCTGGTCGAAGAGAGCCCGTGTACCCTGACGGTCTGACATTCCTGGGATGTCCGACCTGAATGATTCCGGACGCTTGCCCCGCGTGCCGGGTCGGAAATCCCCCACTCGTGAGGAGCCCGCACTCGCGACGTGGGAGCGCGAGTCACAAGGGTGCTCAGTGGCGCACGGAGTCCTCGTCCGACGGGGCGGAGACGTTCACCGGCTCCGCGTCCATGCCATTGGAGTGGCGGGGAGGCAGCGCGCCGCCGTCATCATCCACCTCCAGCGTCAGCAGCGGGTGGTCGGCGCGGGACAGGTACACGTCCTCGTCGTTGACGTGGTCCACGTCGCGGTACTCCACCAGGTAGTCGTGGCGGGGGATGGGCACCAGTCCCTGCTCCAGCTCGAAGTGGATATCGCCGACGGCGGCGACGCGTCCCAGCTTGCGTCCGTCCGCGGTCCTCACCGTCATTCCCTCGCGCACCTCGCCGGACTGAATCATCACGACCTCCTCGCGGCTGCACCTCTGTCAGCAAGAACCTGCGGGCCCGGCGCGCGTGACGACAGTCCGACGGAGCAGGCAGGGCAGCGTCTGTCTTCCTGGTCGGGGCGAAGGGAGGCGATGGGG
>NZ_JABUMQ010000512.1:0-5043 GCF_013336645.1 Myxococcus sp. CA039A
CGCCCAGCCCATCCCCCTGTGTGAACACAAGGTGCCCGCGGAGCTGTGCACCCAATGCAACCCGGACCTCATCGACGTCTTCAAGGCACAAGACGACTGGTGCGCGGAACACGGAGTGCCCGAGTCACAGTGCTTCCAATGCAACCCGAGCCTCACCTTCACCGCGCAGACCACCGCGCCGAAGGACTGGTGCAAGGAACACGCGGTCCCCGAGTCAAAGTGTACGAAGTGTCATCCAGCCCTCGTCGCGAAGTTCATCGAGGCCGGTGACTACTGCCGGGAGCACGGCTTCCCGGAGTCCGTCTGTCCGTACTGCCACCCGGAGCTGGTGAAGGCCGCCGGCGCGGAGCCACCCGCCTTCCCCGAGCCGGGCACGCGCGTTCGACTCGCCTCGGCGGAGACCGCGCGAGAGGCGGGCATCCAGACCCGGCGCGTGGAGAAGCGGCCCTTTGCCCGCACGTTGGAGGTCGTCGGTCAGCTCGACTTCAACAACAACCGCCGGGCCCAGCTCTCGACTCGCGGCGAAGCGCTCATCGTCGAAGTCCGAGCCGACGTCGGCGACGAGGTGAAGGCCGGACAGGCCCTCGTGGTGGTGACGTCCGGTGCGGTGGGCGCGGACCAGGGTCGGCTCTCCTCGGCCCAGGCGCGCGTGGAAGCCTCGCGTGCCGCGCTCGCTCGCCAACAGTCACTCGTCGACAGTGGCATCAGCGCGCGCAAGAGCCTTGAACAGGCCCAGGCGGACGTGGTCGCGGCCGAGGCGGAGCGCGACGCCGCCCGCGCCTCCCTGACGGCCACGGGCGCCTCCGCCCACAGCCAGCAGGGGACGTACACGCTCACAGCTCCATTCGCAGGCACGGTGGTGAGCCGTGACGCGGTCCCCGGCAGACAGGTGGGCGCGGGACAGACGCTCCTTCAAATCGCCGACCTGAGCACCCTGTGGGCCTTGCTGGAAGTGCCCGAGGCGGACGCCAGCGTGGTGCGCGCGGGACAGCCCGTCACCCTCTCGTTCGAGAGCATGCCGGGCGAAACCCGCGAGGCTACCCTCACCCGCGTGGGGGCGTCCGTGGACCCGGCCACCCGCACCGTGCGCGCGAGGGTGGAGCTGCCGAACCCCGAGGGCGCACTCAAGGCGGGCCTCTTTCTTCGAGCCCGCGTGCAGGTGGCCGCGGAACATCCGGCCCTGCTCGTCCCTCGCGCGGCCATCCAGCGCGCCGAGGGCCGCACGCTCGTCTTCGTGAAGAAGGACGCGGGACTCTACGAGCCCGTCGTGGTGGAGCTTGGCGCGGGGACTCGTGAGGTCGTGGAGGTGGTGAAGGGCCTCTCCGAGGGTCAAGAGGTCGTCACCACGGGCGCCTTCCTCCTCAAGACGGAGATCCTCAAGGAGTCCATCGGCGCGGGCTGCTGCGAGACGGCGGAGGGCGAATAGCCACCATGCTGACCCGAGTCATCGACTGGTCGCTGACGCATCGCGGAGCCGTCCTCGTGGGCACCCTCGCCCTCATCATCTCGGGGCTCTTGTCCTTCCGGGCGCTGCCCATCGACGCAATCCCGGACACGACACCCACGCAGGTGCAGGTCAACACCGTGGCCCCGGCCCTCACGCCCCTGGAGGTGGAGCGGCAGCTCACCATCCCCATCGAGCAATCACTGGCGGGCCTGCCCCGCGTCAGCGAGCTGCGGTCCATCTCCAAGTTCGGCCTGTCCCAGGTGACGCTCCAGTTCAGCGACGGCACGGACCTGTGGTTCGCACGGCAACAGGTGGCCGAGCGGCTCGGCCGCGTGGAAGTCCCAGCGGGCATCGAGCGCCCCTCGCTGGGGCCGGTGGCCACGGGACTGGGCGAGGTCTTCCACTACGTCGTCAAGAGCCGGACGAAGAGCCTGGAGGAGCTGCGCACCCTGCATGACGGCATCATCGCGCCGCGCCTGCGCAGCGTGCCCGGCGTCGCCGAGGTGAACGCCTGGGGCGGTGAGGAGAAGCAGTGGCACGTCGTGGTGGAGCCGCGCCGCTTGCAACAGTTCAACCTCTCCCTACAGGACGTCTACCGGGCGCTGGAGGAGAACAACGCGAACGTGGGCGGTGGCGTGGTGGAGCGAGGAGGCGCGGCGAGCCTCGTCCTCGGCGTGGGCATCCTGGAGAGCGGCAAGGCCGTCGAGGACGTCGTCGTCGCTGCACATGACGGCGTACCCGTGCGCATCCGCGATGTGGCCCGCGTGGAGGTGGGCCATGAAATCCGCCGGGGCGCCACCACGGCGGACGGCGAAGGCGAGGCCGTCCTGGGACTGGGCTTCATGCTGGTGGGAGAGAACTCCCACACGGTGACGAAGGCGCTGGCACAGCGACTCGAGGAGGTGAAGCGCGCCCTGCCCCAGGACCTCTCCGTGGAGCCCGTCTACGAGCGCACCGAGCTGGTGGACCTCGTGCTGCGCACGGTGCGCACCAACCTGATGGAAGGCGCGCTGCTCGTCATCGCCGTCCTCTTCCTGTTCCTGGGCAACTGGCGCGCGGGCCTCATCGTCGCGGCGGCCATTCCCCTGTCCCTGCTGTTCGCCTTCAACGCGATGCTGCAATTCGGCATCGCCGGCACCCTCATGTCCTTGGGAGCCATCGACTTCGGGCTCGTCGTCGACTCGTCCGTCATCCTCGTGGAGAACGCGGAGCGGCGGCTCGCCGAGGCCCGAGGGAGCCGCTCCCTCCTCGAAGTCGTGCGCGACGCCGCCGTCGAAGTGCGCGGGCCCACCCTCTTCGGTGAACTCATCATCCTGGTGGTGTACCTGCCCATCCTCGCGCTGGAGGGCGTGGAGGGAAGGCTGTTCCGCCCCATGGCGCTCACCGTCATCTTCGCCCTGCTGGGCAGCGCGCTGCTCTCCATGACGTTGATGCCGGTGCTGGCATCCTTCGCCCTGAAGCGCGGCGGGGGACAGCACCGCGAGCCGCGCCTCGTCACCTTCCTCAAGCGCCGCTACCAGCCCGTGCTCGACTGGGCCCTCCGTCACACCCGGGCTGTCCTCGTCGGCGCGGGGCTGCTCGTCGTGGGTGCGCTCATCGCCGCCACGCAGCTCGGCAGCGAGTTCGTCCCGCGCCTGTCCGAAGGCACGCTCGTCATCAACACCGTGCGCCTGGCCGAGGTGTCCCTCACCGAATCCGTCCGCTACGGCACGCAGATAGAGAAGGTGCTCCTCACCCGCTTCCCCGATGAAGTGCGGCGCGTGTGGACGCGCACCGGCACGGCGGAGGTGGCCACGGACCCCATGGGCATCGAGCTGTCCGACGTCTTCATCACCCTCCAGCCACGGGACACCTGGAAGCGAGCCACGACGCAGGATGAACTGGTCGCGGAGATGAAGGCGGAGCTGGCGGACCTGCCCGGGATGCGCATGGCGTTCCTCCAGCCCATCGAGATGCGCGTCAACGAGATGATCGCCGGCGTGCGCGGCGACGTGGGCATCAAGCTCTTCGGGGACGACCTGGACGTGCTGAAGGCCAAGGCTCGTGAGCTGGAGGGCCTCGTCAAGGCCATCCCAGGCGCCGCCGACGTCACCGTGGAGCAGCTCACGGGTCAGCCCGTGCTGGAGGTGACGGTGGACCGCGAGGCCGTGGCCCGCCACGGCATCTCCACCCGCGCGGTGCTCGACATCGTGGAGGCGGTGGGTACCCGAAGCGTGGGCGAGGTGCGCGAGGGCGAGCGGCGCTTCGACCTGGCCGTGCGGCTGTCCGAGGAGTACCGCGATGACCCGGCGAAGCTGGCCAGGGTACCGGTGACGGCGCCCGGGGGAGCGCGTGTGCCGCTGGGGCGGCTGGCCCGCATCCGCGAGGTGTCCGGGCCCACCACGCTCCAGCGCGAGTGGGGCAAGCGCCGCATCGTCGTGCAGGCCAACGTGCGCGACCGAGACCTCGGCGGCTTCGTCGATGAAGTGCGCCGCACCCTGGACGAAAAGTTGGAGCTGCCCTCGGGCTACTACCTCCGCTTCGGCGGGCAGTTCGAACACCTGGAGCGGGCACAGGCGCGCCTGCTCATCGTGGTGCCGCTGGCGCTGGCCCTCATCTTCCTCCTGCTCTACCTCACCTATCGGCGCGTGCTCGACGCCGTGCGCATCTTCGCGGGCGTGCCGTTCGCCCTGGTGGGCGGCGTGCTCGCGCTCCTGCTTCGGGGTCTGCCCTTCTCCATCTCCGCCGCCGTGGGCTTCATCGCCCTCTCCGGCGTATCGGTGCTGGGAGACATGGTGCTCGTCTCACGCGTGCGCGCCCTCCTCGATGAAGGCCACGCGTTGAGCGAAGCCCTCCGCGAAGCGGCCCTCTCACGCTTGAGACCCGTGCTGATGACAGCCGCCGTGGCCGCCATCGGGTTCCTGCCCATGGCGCTCAACACCGGCGTGGGAGCGGAGGTCCAACGGCCTCTCGCCACCGTCGTTATCGGCGGAGTCATCTCCTCCACCCTGCTCACCCTGGTGGTGCTGCCGGTCCTCTACGCCGTGTTCGGAGCCGGACGGCAACGGCCCCCGCACCCACGGGAAGAAACACCCCCGCCACCCGCGGAGGCCCCTATCGACGCTCACAAATCAGCGGCGGGTTGACCCACCTGCTCGGGCACCTCTCCCCCTGGGACACGACCGCGTCGAGGAGCGATCACTCGCCCTACCCACCAGGCCAGGACCGCGTCGCCTCCATGACCTGACAGGTTCGGCGGGTTTCACCCAACCGACAGAATTGTGGATTCCTCACTGTCACTCGATTCCGGGTTCAGGAGCACTGCGCTTATTTTGGCGTCAACGGCATCACGGTGACGGCACCTGGGCAAGTCGAAGCACGGGGGACGCGGCATGGTCAGTCCGAGGACGGCACCGATCCGGACAGGTAACACGAGCACCTTCACGCTGAAGCAACGACGCCTGCACATCATCCTGTTGGACCCGAGGGAACAGCCCTACGCGGGACGTGAGTACGTCCTCCGAGTGGGACGCACCGAGCACTGCGGCACGACAGCCTCCGATGGCTCGCTCTCCCACGAGGTCCCCGGCCTCGCCACCGGTGAGCTGCTGTTGCAC
>NZ_JABUMQ010000513.1:0-5038 GCF_013336645.1 Myxococcus sp. CA039A
ACCCCACCCTGTGCCAGCAGAGGCACCGCCTGCTCGAGCGCGGTGGCGGGCAGGGATGCATCGGCGATCAGCAGGAGGCCCCCGGCCTCCAGGTGGGGAGCGGTACTCAAACGCGGTGCCTAATAGCGTACCTTGACTTCACTGAAGAAGGATTGGGGCGGCGCGGGGAAGCCGTGAGACTCCTCGTAGGCCGCGTTGAAGAGGTTGGAGCCGAGGAACGACACGGAGATTCCGTCGTAGACGTTGAAGCCCACGCGGGCGCTGGCCGTGAGGTAGCTGGGCAGCTGCACGCGGGAGGTGGGCAGGCCCGTCGCCTCGTCCACCTGGAAGCCCGGGTCGAAGCGCGGCCCGACGAAGAGCGCGTACAGCTCCACGAAGGCCACCTTGCCAATGTTGGTGCGGCCGCGCGCGTAGATGCGGTGCGTGGGCGCGTAGTCCAGCGGCGTCTCCGGGCTGTCGTCGAAGGGCACGTTCTTCGCGTCGAGCAGCTGGTAGGCCACGTCGAAGGACGAGTTGATGGACGGAATCTGCGCCGCCGCCTCCAGCTCCAGGCCGGCGATGCGCGCGTCGCCCATGTTGCGGAACTGGGACACCGAGCCGAAGACGAGCTCCTGATTGATGAAGTTCTTGGCCACATTGTAGAAGCCCGTCGCCGTCAGGCGCACGCGCCGGTCGAAGGGCCAGAAGTCCACGGAGCCCTCGAACGTGTCCAGCGTCTCCGCGCGAAGCTCGGCGTTGCCCACCAGCGTGGACGCGTACATCTGCTGGTTGATGGCCAGCTCCGCCAGGGTGGGCGCGCGGAAGGCACGGCCGTAGTTGGTGCGCAGCGTGAGCAGCTCCGGCACCGCGTGGAAGACGATGCTGGCGCGCGGGGAGATCTGGTCGGTCCGCTCGCGCCAGACGACCTCGGGAATCTGGTAGCGGTCATACCGGGCGCCTCCGCTCAGCACCAGGCGCTCCGTCAGGCGGTACTCCGCGTCCACGAAGCCACCGAGGATGGTCTGCTTCGTGTCATCCATGGACAGGCCCGGCAGCACGTTGGGCACGTTGACCTGGTCCAGCTTCACGTCGCCGCCGAACGTCACCGACACCGGGCCCGCCGAGTACAGCGCGCGAACCTCGCCACCCAGCCGGCGGCGCTTGCCCAGCGCGCGCGTGGGGTCGCCACCGAAGGCGTTCTCCAGCACCACGTCGCGGCGCTTGAAGAAGCCGTACGCCTGACCGAACAGGCGCAGGCTGTCCGTCACCTGCTGGTCCACCTGCGCGGAGGCGTTGAAGTTCTGGACGGACTCCTCGTCGTTCGGCGTGTAGTGGCACCGGCCGCAGTTGCCCACGGTGGAGATCTGCGTGTGCGAGCCACCCGGGCGGCCAATGGTCGCGTCCGTGAAGTCCGCGTCCAGCGCCAGGGGCCCCACGCGCACCTTGCCGTTCACCTGGTGCACCATCGAGTCCTGGTTCGTGTCCACCAGGCCCGTGGCGGGGTCATTGAAGAGCTGAGGACCATCCGAGCCATAGCCGTAGTAGCCCAGCAGCGCCTCCACGGGGCCGCCGCGACCGGCCACGTTGCCGTGCAGGCGCCACGTCTGGTCCTGGCCCGCGAGGATGCGCGCCTCGGCGCCCACGTTGCGTCCCGGAGCGATGAGGTCCGCCGGCTGGCGCTCGATGATGTTGATGACGCCGCTGAAGGCGTTGGAGCCGTACAGCGAGGAGCCCGGGCCCCGGATGACCTCCACCTGCTTGAGGTTGACGAGCGGCGTCGTCTCGTCCGCGTAGAACTGGCCCGTCCACGGGTCCGTCAGCGGGCGGCCGTCCTTGAGCAGCAGCAGCCGGTTGGACAGGTAGTTGGAGCCCAGGCCGCGCGCGCTCACCGCCGCCTTGCGCATGGACCCGCGCCGGCACTCCATGCCGGGGAAATACTGGATGGCCTCGCACAGCGAGAACTGGCCGGTGCCCTCCAGCTCCTCGGCCGGAATCCAGGACACGGTCAGCGGCACGTCCGCGATGCGCTGCTTGCGCTTGGAGGCCGTCGACACCACCGCCTCGCTCAGCACGCGGTTGACAGACTCCTCCAGGGCATCCGCGCCGCCCAGCGGGTCCTCACCGGGCAGGCTCGCCAGTCCGGACGGGGGCGGCATGGGCCGGTCCGTGGTGGGCTGGGCGAAGGGCGCGCTGATGGGGACGTTGTCGGTGGCGACCGGCGCGTGCGGCTCGCTGGTCGTCGCGGGCAGCACCGCCCCGTGCGAAGGGGACGGGGTGCCCAGCGGATCCTGCGTGGTCGCGGTGGGGCTCGCCACCGGAGCGGCGGGAGGACTCGCTGGGGGGGACTCCACGAAGGGCGAGGGGGCGACCGGCACCGGCGGCTCCGCCGTGACGGACTCTCCACCCTGGGACGGATCATCCGTCTCGGGGCCAGCGCCCAGCACCGGAATCTCCGAGTCGGGGATCGGCGCCTCCACGGGCTTGGTGGACTTGCGCGTCTTCGGGGGCTTCTTGGCCGAGCGCGGGGGCTTCGTCGCGGGCGTCTTCGTCGCTCCTGGGACTTTCGTTCCCGGCGCGGCGACGCGCTTCTTGCGCTTCACCTTCGGCGGCGACTCGGCCGCGGCGTCGGCGGCCTGGGCCTGGGCCACGGACGGATGGGCCAGGGCCAGCGCGAAGAACAGGACGGACACCACCATGGCGGCGCGGTTACCTTGGCGCCCCGCGTAAGCTCCCACCGCACCTCGCAGCGGATCAGCAGACACTTTCGAGTGCATCGTTCTCACATCCGCGGAATGGGAGGAGCCCCCGCGGTCCTGTTCGCCCCTGTTGGCGGGCGCGGCGCCAGGGCAATCGGTCTTTGGACGAATTCGCTCACCTGCACGCTCGCGCCGTAGGAAAACAAGCTACCCCAGAGGACCTGCTGGGCCAAGTCGGTGATTCTCATTCCCTGAAACTCAAGAGTGTTTCGGGCTGGCGCGTCCAAGGTTGCGTCAATTCAGTCATCCGGCTGTTCGGCGGCCACGGCGAGGTCGCCCGCGAAGGACGGGAGGGAGGGTCCCAGTTCCTCGGCGCGGACCAGGACTTCCGCGTCCACGCGCAGGTCCGGCGCGTCGGCGAAGACGGGCTGGCGGCGGGGCGGACCCTGGGTCACGAGACGTCGGAAGTCCTCGAAGTCCTTACCCTGGACACGGGCGAAGGGCTCGAAAGGAGCCACGGCGCCCACGGAACCGAGGGCCGCGTCCAGCGCCGCCTTGTGGTTGCGCAGGTCGACCAGGACGGCCCCCGGCAGCCGGGCGCTGCGGAAGAGGATGCGCAGGTCCTTGTCCTTGGGGACGTGGGACATGGGCACCAGGGCCGCCTCGGCGCCCTTGGCCTCCAGCATCTTCAGGGCGGACTCCACGTTGGGGACGGGGGCGAGCTTGAAGTGCCGCTGCGCGTCCAGGTCCCCTCCCAGGACGGCGTGGGTGACGAACTTGGGATCCGCGGGCCCCGCGCCCTTCACCAACGCCAGGCGCTTGCCGGCGAGGTCCTTCACCACGCCCTTGTGGGTGGAGACGATGGCCCAGCGCTGCTGGGACTCGCCGGGACGGGACGCCCAGGCCAGTGGCGTGGCGCGGGCGCCGAGCTGCACGGCGGCCCACCCCTCCACCACGGCGAAGTCCACCAGCCCATCGGCGATGGCGCGAGAGAAGTCCTCGTAGCGGCCAAAGCTCTTGGCGGCCACCGGGCGGTCCATCGCCTCGGTCAGCTTCGCGGCCAGGGCCTCCGCGTACTGGAAGCGCTCCTGGCCGTCGCTCAGCGTCGTGGCCAGGAAGACGCCAAGCGTGGCCTTCTTCGGGGCCGCGCCAGCGGGGGTGACGAAGCAGAGGGCCAGCGCGAGGCTGGTCAGGACAAAGCGGAGCATCTTCATGGGGTGGTCTCCTCCGCGGTGGCTCCGGTCGGCGCCGCGCCCGAGGGCTCGGCGAGGCCATGGAGGCTCTGCAGGCGTTCCTTCCACTCACGCACCTGGGCCTGGCGGGGTCCGGGGCCGGAGGCGAGATAGCGGCGCCAGGCATCCACGGCCTCGGCCGGTTCGTGACGACGCTCCTGGGCGTCGATGCCCAGGTTGAGCGAGGCGACGGAGACGGCGGGCTCCAGGCGACGCCACGTGGCCAGGGCCTCGGACGACTTGCCCTTGCGCCAGTCGACGCAGGCCTGGTTGTGCTGGAGCAGCACGTCCTCGGGCTCCGCGGTGAGCGCGGCCTTGAGGGCCTTCTCCGCGCCCTTCATGTTGCCGGAGGCGTAGGCCAGCGAGGCCTCGCGCCGGTGCAGCGCGCCCGTCAGCGACGCGAGCCACCGGGGCTGGCCCGGCATGGGCTTCTTGGACGCGGCGGCCAGCTGCTTGCGCGAGGCCGCCACCTGCCCCTTCTTGTAGAGGACGAAGGCCTCCGCCAGGGCGCGGGTGTTGGGCCAGGCCCAGGGCTGCGCCGGGGTGAGGGCCTTCTTCAGCGCGGCGCTGGCCTCCGCGTGGCGACCGCCCTCCGCGCGCGTCAGCCCCCGGGCGAAGAGGACCAGCTTCGTCAGGTCCGTGCGCTTGCCGGTGCCCAGCTTGTCCACCGCGTCCAGGTCCCGGTCGGCGCCTTCGACATCCCCCGTCTCCAGGCGGGCCAGCGCGCGACGCACCAGCACGCGCGGCAGGTTGGCCTGCGCCACGCTCGCGGCCGTGCGCGACGGACCCACCTCGGTGAGCCGCTGCACGGCGGCGTCCACCTGTCCCAGCTCCACCTCCGCGAGCGCCGCGCCCACCGACGCCTCGGCCTGCTGGTCCGGCTCCTCCGTCTGCTTGCCCGCGCGGCCAAAGGCCTCCAGGGCCGCCTGCGCGTCGCCGGCGCCCAGCCGCGCGTAGCCCAGCAGCAGCTGCTCCCGCCACGTCGCGCCCGGCAGCGTCGCGCCCTGCTCCATCACCTTGCGCGCATCCGCGTAGCCGCGCGTCTCCATCAGCGCCGCCGTCAGCCGGCGGGCCATGAGGGCGCTGCGGTCCAGGTCGAACGCGCGGCGCAGGTCGCGCACGGCGTCGTCC
>NZ_JABUMQ010000514.1:0-4980 GCF_013336645.1 Myxococcus sp. CA039A
GCCGAGGCTCCCGCGGTGGCGGCCCCGGCCCCGGCTCCCGCCGAGACGCCGAAGCTCCAGGTGCCGGTGGACTACTTCAAGCTCGATAACGGTTTGAAGGTGGTCCTCTCGCGAGACACCACGGCGCCCAAGACGGCGATTGGCGTCTATTACAACATCGGCTTTCGCATCGAGCCGAAGAACCGCACCGGCTTCGCGCACCTGTTCGAGCACATGATGTTCCAGGGCTCGACCAACCTCGGGAAGATGGAGTTCATCCGGCTCATCCAGAAGAACGGCGGGGTGCTCAACGGCTCCACGCGCTTCGATTTCACCAACTACTTCGAGATTGTCCCCTCCAACGCGCTGGAGACGATGCTCTGGGCGGAGGCCGACCGGATGCGCGGCCTGGAGGTGACGCAGGAGAACCTCAAGAACCAGCAGGGCGTGGTGTCGAACGAGGTGAAGGTCAACGTCCTCAACCAGCCCTATGGCGGCTTTCCGTGGCTGGACATGCCGCAGGTGGCGAACACCAACTGGTACAACGCGCACAACTTCTACGGCGACCTGAAGGATTTGGAGGCCGCCACGCTGGACGACGTGAAGTCGTTCTTCAAGACGTACTACGCCCCGAGCAACGCCGTGCTGGTGGTGGTGGGCGACTTCGAGCCGGAGCAGGTGAAGGGCTGGGTGAAGAAGTATTTCGGACCGCTGCCCACGGTGGCGCAGCCCCAGAAGCCGGACATCTCCGAGCCTCGCCAGGAGAAGGAGAAGCGCCACGACAAGCCGGACAAGCTGGCCGAGCGTCCGGCGCTCGCGGTGGGCTACCACATGCCCGCGGTGGGCACGCCCGAGTACTACGCCATGGCGCTGGTGGACGAGGTGCTCCTGAAGGGCAACGACAGCGCGCTCTACCAGCAGCTCGTGCAGAAGAAGGGCCTGGCGGGTGAGCTGCAGGGTGGGGTGAACGAGCTGGGCAACCAGTGGAACTACAACGGGCCCATGCAGTGGACCGCGTATCTGTTCCATGACGCGAGCACGTCGCCGGAAGCGATTCTGAAGGAGATTGACGGCGTGGTGGCGCAGCTGCAGGACAAGCCCATCGACGCGGCGACGCTGGCGCGTGCGCGGGTGAAGGCGCGCTCGCGGCTGTACGAGCACGTGGAGTCGTTCCTCGGCTTCGGCCGCGCGGACCTGCTGGCCTCCTTCGCGCTCTTCTTCGACGACCCGGAGCGCATCAACCGGCTGGAGGACGAGCTGATGAAGGTGTCACCGGAGCTCATCCAGAAGACCGCGCGTGAGTACCTGCGCCGTGAGAACCGCACGGTGCTCACGGTGACTCCCGCCCCCACCAAGGCCCAGGCCCGCTGAGGACATGCGACCCATGAACACGCGCTCACTTCGCAGCCGTCTCGTCGCTCCCGCGCTGATGGTGTTCGGGCTGCTGCACGCGCCCGCCATCGCCGCCGCTCCCGCCAAGGAGGCCCCACCGGCTCCCGCGGCGCCCAAGCCCTTCAAGGTCCCCGTCCGCACGGAGTTCAAACTCGACAACGGGCTGGAGGTCTCGCTGCTTCCCTATGGCGACATGCCGAAGGTCGCCATCCAGCTCGCCATCGACACCGGCAACATCCACGAGAAGTCCAATGAGGTCTGGCTCGCGGACCTGACGGGCAAGCTGCTGGTGGAGGGCACCACCACCCGCTCCGCCGAGCAGGTGGCGCAGACGGCCGCCGGGCTGGGTGGACAGCTCAACGTCGGCACCACGCCGGACCAGACGTTCGTCGGCATCGAGGTGCTCTCCGAGTCGGCGCCCCAGGCGGTGTCGCTCATCGCGGACGTCATCCAGAACCCGGCCTTCCCTCCGACGGAGGTGGAGCGGGTGAAGGCGAACCTGCTGCGTGACGTGGCCATCTACCGGAGCCAGCCGCAGGTGCTCGCCGACGAGCTGCTGGCGCAGTCCGTCTATGGCGACCATCCCTACGGCCGCCTCTTCCCGACGGAGGCGATGCTGAAGGGCTACACGCGAGAGGGTGTGCGCGCGCACTACGACGCGAACGTCGGCGCGGCCCGCTCGCGGCTGTACATCGTCGGCCGGTTCGACGCGGCCTCGGTGGAGAAGGCGGTGCGCGAGGCGTTCACTGGCTGGAAGCCGGGCCCCGCGCGCGTCCAGAACCCGCCGACGCAGCAGGTGGCGAAGTCGGTGCAGTACCTGGACCGGCCCGGCTCGGTGCAGTCCACGGTGCGCGTCGCGGTGAAGGCGCTGCCGCCCGCCAGCCCCGACTACGTCCAGCAGGAGGTGATGAACACGCTGCTCGGCGGCTACTTCAGCTCGCGCATCACCGCGAACATCCGCGAGAAGAAGGGCTATTCGTACTCGCCCTACAGCGAAATCTCCGTGCACGTGGGGGATGCGTCCTGGGTGCAGAACGCGGACGTGACGACGGCCGTCACCGGGGAGTCGCTGAAGGAGGTGCTCAAGGAGGTGGACACGCTGCGCAAGACGCCGCCCTCCGCCGACGAGCTGCGCGAGGTGCAGAACTACCTGGCGGGTGTCTTCCTGCTCCAGAACTCGTCGCGCAACGGCATCATCAACAAGCTGCGCTTCGTGGACCTGCACGGACTGCCGGACTCGTACCTGCGCGACTACGTGCAGACGGTGATGTCCGTCACCCCGGAGCAGGTGAAGCAGATGGCCACGAAGACGCTCACGCGTGAGTCGATGACCATCGTGGTGGTGGGTGACCTGAAGGTCGTGAAGCCGCAGCTCAAGGTGCTTCCGCCGCCGGTGCGCTGACGGTGTTGGGGACGGAGGCCGAGTCCAGGGCCTCCGTCCTGTCCGTCAGAGGTGCTGTTTGAAGTAGCGCATGGTGTGCTCCCACAAGCGCTCCGTCACCTGCGGGTCGGAGTACACCATGTGCGTCATGCCGGAGAGCGGCAGGAACTCGTGGGACTGGCCCGCCCGGAACAACGCGTCCGACAGCTTGAGGGCGTGGAAGAAGAAGACGTTGTCGTCCGCGGTGCCGTGAATGACGAGGAGCTTGCCCATGGGCTGGCCCGCCTTCACGTGGGTGAGCAGTGAGCTCTGGGCATACGCGTCCGGGTGCTCGTCGGGCAGGCCGAGGAATCGCTCCGTCAGGTGCGTGTCGTAGTCCCGCCAGTCCGTCACCGCCGACACCGCCACCGCGGCCTTGAAGACGTCGGGCCGGGTGAGCACGGCGAGCGCGGACATGTAGCCGCCGTGGCTGCCTCCGGTGATGCCCACGCGGTTCAAGTCCAGCTCGGGGACCTCCGCCGCGAGCGCGCGCAGCGCCGCCACCTGTTCATCCATCAGCACCTTGGGGAAGTCGTACTTCGGCTTGCGCAGCTTCGCGTCGGCCGTCGGCGAGGCGCCGCGTCCGTCGAGCCGCACCACGAGGAAGCCCTGGTCCGCCATCCACTGCGCGGTGAGGTGCGACGCCATGCTCTGGCGGACCATGGCGGTGCCGGGGCCCGCGTAGATTTCCACGATGACGGGCAGCTTCACCCCGGGCTTCGCGTCGCGCGGACGCACCAGGGACGTCGGGAAGCGCTCCTTGCCCACCTGACGCACTTCCAGCCGGGGCTGGAAGGGAGGCTCCTTCGCGATGGAGGGCAGCTCGCCCACGCGCGTGCCGTCCGCCTTGAGCACCACGGTGCTCCGCATGCTCTTGGGGCCCTCCGACGTCACGACGAGCAGCCCTCCCCGGGGGGAGAGGCGGGCCGACTCCAGCGCCGGGCCTCCCGTGGTGACGCGGGTCGGCTTGTCTCCCTTTCGCGCGCGCCACACGTAGCGCTCCGCGGAGTTCGTCCCTCCGACGAAGTAGACGGTCTCCTCCTTCTCCACGTAGCCCACCAGTCCGCCGAAGCCCGCGTCAGGCGGGACGAGCGAGCGCACGAGCTTGCCGGTGGCGTCGCGCAGCTCCAGCTCGGGTGCGCCGTTGCGCTCGGTGCCCCAGAGAAAGCCGCTGCCGTCTTCCAGCCAGTGGGGGAAGGTCTGGTCCAGCTCCAGCCAGGCGTCGTCCTTCTCCACGAGCAGGGGCGTGGTGCGCCCGGTCTTCACGTCCACGGCGAGCAGCACCTCCTCCGTCTGGTGGCGGTTCTGCACCAGCAGGGTCAGCGGGCCCTTCGCGGGCCAGCGCACGGTGGCGAGGTAGGGGTACTTCTCCGCGTCCCAGTTCACCCACGTCGTCTTTCCGCCGGTGACGGGGATGACGCCCAGCCGCACCCTGGCGTTGGCCTTGCCGGCGCGAGGGTAGGAGAGCTGCTGCGCGCCCTGCGCGGGGTTGCCGGTGTCCGCGATGGAGAGCTTCTCCACGCCGCTTGTGTCCGACTCCGTGTAGGCCAGGGCCTTGGCGTCCGGGCTCCACCAGTAGCCAGAGAAGCGATACATCTCCTCCTGGGCGATGAACTCCGCCAGCCCGTGTGTCTTCTCCGCAGTGCCGCCCTTGGTGACGCGGCGCTCGGTGTTGGTGGCCAGGTCCAGGCGGTACACGTCGTGCTCGCGGACGTAGGCCACCTGGGTGCCATCCGAGGACAGTCGCGGGTCGATGACGCCCGGTCCCGTCTTGAGCTCGGTCACCTTTCCGGACGCTCGCTCCACGAGGAACAGCTTGCCGGACAGCCCCATGAGGAGCTTCTTGCCGTCATCGGACAGGGTGTAGTTGGAGAACCCGCGCGAGCTCATCCGCATGCGCTCCCGGCGCGCCTTCTCCTCGGGCGTGAGGGTCTCCTCGGCGCCTCGCAGGAGGCTCTCGGGCGTGAGCAGCTCTCGCGACTGGCCGGTGGCCACGTCGAACGCATGGAGGGAGAGCGCGTTGGAGGTGGCGGAGTTGCGCAGGAAGAACAGCGTCTGCTCATCCGGAGTGACAGTGGCGCCCACGGGACGGCCGCTGTTGAAGGAGCGTGTCTCCTGGAGCTGGCGGAAGAAGCTGGTGGGTTTGGGGACGGACTCGGGCTTGGGTGGGGACGGGGGTTGAGCGAGGA
>NZ_JABUMQ010000515.1:0-4979 GCF_013336645.1 Myxococcus sp. CA039A
AGCGGGGGCGGCTTCAGGTCCACCACGTGGTCGATTTGAAGCGTCTGCTTCTTCTGGGTGACCCTGGGCGCCAGCGACTCACCCTTGCGCCAGGCCTGCCAGGCGACGACGCCGGCGACGCCGTGCAGGGACGCGGTGGCCACCATGGCCCAGACGAGCCCGTGTCGCCGCCGCGCGGGCGGCGGGCCCAGGATGATGCTCGCGATGCTCGCGTCGGGGCGCGCGGTGGGGTCAGGGGATGACACGCCCGTCCTCCGTCGCAGGGGTCTCGGGCGTCGCCGGCTCGGCGGGGCGCACGGTGCCGAAGGCGACCTTCGTGAGCCCGGCTTCCTTGAGCTGATCCAACACCGCGATGACCTGCCGGTGCGGCACGGCGCCATCCGCCTGGATGACCGCGCGCAGCTCCGGGTCCTTCACCAGGGCATGCCGCGCGCTGTCTCGCAGCGCGGCCTCGGTGATTCCCTCGCCGTTCACCAGGAGCTGGCCCGTGGCGGTGATGGAGACGGCGAACACCGTCTGCACGTCCTCGCTCTGCGAGGCCTTGGGGAGATCCAGGGGCACGGCGGGGCTGTCCACCAGCCGGGCGGTCACCATGAAGATGATGAGCAGCACCAGCATGATGTCCACGAGCGGCGTGACGTTGATGCCCTCAATCAGGCCGCCTCGGGGCTGCGTTCCGCCCGCCATGGTCAGGCGCCTCCGGTGGAGGAGCGCGCCGCCGCCCGCTCACGGGCGGAGACGTAGGCCAGCACCAGGTTGGTGAGGGCCTCGGCGTCCGAGAGGATGCTCGCGATGCGCCGCTGGAAGTAGTTGTAGGCGGCCACGGCGGGCAGGGCCACGCCGATGCCCACGGCCGTGGCGACCAGCGCCTCGGCGATGCTGCCCATCACCGCGTTGGAGGCGACCTGGCTCGTCTTGCCCACCACCGCGCCCGCGGTCGTCTCGCTCAGCGCCTCGAAGGCGAGCAGCACGCCGATGACGGTGCCGAACAGCCCGATGAAGGGCGCGTTGTTGCCCAGCGTGCCCAGGAAGGCCAGCCGGTTCTCCAGCGTGGAGCGCTCAATCGCGAGCGCGCTCTGCATGCCCTTCTCCGCCGCTGTCATGCCTTGCGGCGCCAGCCGGAGCCCGGCGCGGGCCACCGTGGCGCCCACGGACGTGCGCTTCTCCAGCTTGGAGATGGCCGAGGGGAAGTCGCCGCTCGCCAGCGTCTCCTCCAGCGTGCCGGACAGCTCGCGCACCAGGTCCTGCTTGGTGCGGAACACAATCCACCGCTCGATGATGATGCCAATGCTCACCAGCGACAGGGCGAACAGCAGCCAGAGCACCCAGTTGGCACCCCACTGCACGAAGACATCCTTGACGATTTCCACGATGTGCATGGTCGCTCTCTCAGGCGTCGTCGTGATGACCGCTCGTCATCGCCGCGTCGTTGTCTACGGGTTGCCTTGAAGCAGGACTCCACGGCGCCGGATGCGACCTCCGCACCCGGCGCCATGGGATGAAAAAGTGACTAGCGCAGCTGCAGGAAGGAGAAGACCAGGCCCTGCGTGCTGAAGGCGACCGCGCCGTTCTGGCTGGTCAGGTCGCGGAAGTTCGTCGTGGAGGTGCTGGTGAACTCCGTGAAGAGCGTGCGGCTGTCCGTCACGTCATACAGGAACGTGCTGCCCGTGGAGACGGGGAGGGTGGTGACCTCCGTCGCGGTGAAGGTGCTGAGGTTGAGCTGCCAGAACTTCCAGGCGACGGCGCTGGCCACGGGGCGGGGGTGCACGCCCGGAACCACGGTGTAGGTGGTCTCGTCCAGGACGCGCAGGTACGCGGTGCCGTTGGGGCCGCGCAGCAGGGAGCCCGTGGCGTTGCCGTTGGTCAGGTCGGCCAGGTTGCGGAAGAACGCGCGGTCATAGGTCTGCGTCGTCGCGTTGAAGCGCAGCAGGCAGGGCACCGGCGTGGTCTCCGGGCCCGCCGTGCGGTACACGGCCGCGCCGTACGCCTCGGTGGCCAGGTACACCAGGCCGTCCGGACCGACGACGCCGTCACGCACGTAGCCGCAGCGGTCATCCGTCACGATGGTCGCCGTGTCGGCCACCGTGTCCACCACGACGACGCCGGCCTGCTTGGTGATGCCGATGCCCGCGCTCGGGCGCCAGCCGATGGGGATGATGATCTTGTTGCCGACGCGCACCGGCATCGTCGCGAAGGTGCTCAGCGCGCCCTCGATGGTCAGCCCGGTCAGGGTGATGGCGCTGGTGACCGTCATCGCGGTGGGGTTCCAGACGATGACCTTCCCCGAGCGACCGTCGATGTAATACGCCTTCGTCTCCGAGACGTACTGGAACTGGTGCTGGTACTCGCCGATGGAGCTGACGCCGCTTCCCTGGAAGCTGACCTCCGCGTCACGGCCCTGCGCGTCCTTGTCCTTCTCCAGCTTGCCTTCCGCGGTGAGCTTGTAGCGGGTGACGACGGCGCCCTCGCTGCTGCTCACGTACAGCAGGCCATTCTTCGCGATGCCAGAGCCCAGGGCGCGGCCCGGAACCTCGATGGCGTTTTCCAGGGCGAGCGGCGTGGTGACGTCGACCTTGTCGGTCAGGACGATGTAGCTCTGCGACTCACCGTCGACGCTCACCTGGGTGATGGCGGCATAGACGGGACCGGTGTTGGGGGTCGGCTCCGGATCCTTGTCGTCGTCATTGCAGCCCGCGAACAGCGACAGCGCGAGCGCCGCGGCGGTGATGCGCGACAGGGGGAAGAACGAGCGAATCTTCATGGGGGGCAAAGCCTTTCGGAGAGGATGACTGCGTGTTGGTGACTCAGAGCTCCGCGACCACCTTGGCGGAGACGCTGCGGCCGGGACGCTGAACGCCCATGAAGTCCATGGCGGTGGCGTCGGTCAGGTTCTGCACGTCGACCGTCCAGCTGAAGGTCGCGCGCGCGGTCCGGGTGACATAGGTGAGGGCCAGCGAGTGCAGGAGCTGCGCGTCGATGTCCTGCTTCGAATCCTGGGTGCCCAGCTTCTCCCAGCCCCGGTAGAACGAGTGGATGTACCGGGTGTGCCAGGTCAGCGACAGCTCGTCGCGTGACGAGGCCAGGCCGCTCAACTGGAAGCGGGCGCTGCCGTTGGCCAGCAGGTGCGGCCGGTTGGGCAGCCGCTGCCCCTCGAAGATGCCGAAGGCCCCCTCGCTGGAGACATTGCGGACGTCCTGACAGGTGACGTTGCCGTCCAGCGAGAAGTACTGCTCCGGAGACGTCCACCCGGCCGCGCCGGTGCCGCCCAGGGCGCGAGCCGCGAAGACGTTCTGGTACGTGAAGTAGCCCTCGCGCCCCTGGGGGATGATGAGCTGGTCCGCCAGTCGCGCGAAGCCCATCACGCCGCCCCGGAACGAGCCGTGCCGCGTCTCGCGCGTGTCGAGCGCCAGCTCCAGGTTGAGGTTGTGGCTGGTCTCTGGATCCAGCTCCAGGTTCGCGTCGATGAGGATGCCATCGCCGAACAGCTCGTCGGGCCGGGGCAGGCGCGTGGCCCACTCGTAGGAAGCCTTGGCGATGAACAGGGACGACAGCCGATAGCGGAGCGAGTCACCGACGCCGAAGGTGAAGGTGTCCCGGTCCACGGGCATGAAGCTGTTGTCGGGGCTCAGCCGGTCCGCGCGGGCCAGCTGCACGTAGCTCTTCACGAAGGCGATGTTCTCCAGCCGCTCGTCGAAGGCATCCAGTTCGTGCTCCAGCCCGGTCACCTGGGTGTAGAGGCCGCGGCGGGCGCTGAGCGGATCCACCAGTCCGGTGTTCCGGAGCGCGCGGTCCTCACCGGTCCGCTTCACCCAGGTCGGTGACACCGCGAGCCGCAGCATCTGGTTGGGAGTGAAGCTCCAGCCCAGGTTGATGCGCGCGAAGCCGGTGTGCTGCCCCACATGACGGTCGACGGCGCGGCTCTCCATCTCTCCGGCCTGCGGGAGCTCGGCGACGCACCGGCCGAACCAGTCGTAGGCGCAGCGGCCCTGGTCGCTCAGCCGCGCCTGCCGGAAGACATAGCCGCCGACGGCATCGGCGATGAGGCCGCCGTCATAGGTGTGCTCGAAGCGGAGCGTGGCGCCGCCGGACTGGTTGCCCGAGTCGACCTCGCCGTAGGGCACCTTCATCGTCGTGTCGTGCTGGATCTCCTGGGTGGACGCGGAGGCGAAGCCACGCAGGATGAGGCGCCGCGCCCAGGGCTTGTCCAGGAAGCCGACCTCGACGCCGCCGCCTCCCGCGCGGAAGGCATCATTGAAGCGCGGCAGCCGCGCGTCGCTGAGCTTCCCCGAGCTGTCCTCCACCCGGACGTCGACGCGGTAGTCATTGGGGCTGGAGTCGAAGAAGCCGCTGGCTCGGACGAACAGGCCGGAGGCGCTGGCCACGTGATGCGCGCTCGCGGCGACGCGGTGGGTCTCGAACGAGCCAATCTCGTAGGACGCGGAGGCACCGCTGCCCTGGAGGTTCTCGGTGGTGACGATCTGCACGGCGCCCCCCAGCGCGTCCGCGCCGAAGCGCACCGGCACGACGCCCTGGTACACCTCCATGCGCTGCACCAGGTTGACGGGGACGTTCGCGAAGTCCGGGCCGTAGCCCGCGAGCTCCAGCGGCACGCCGTCGATGAAGAACCGGACCTGGTCATCCGCGAGCCCCGCCAGGGAGAAGCGGGCCCGGCTGCCCAGGCCTCCCGCGCGGCGCACGCCGACCCCTTCGCTGCGCGCCAGCGCCTGGCCCATGTCCACGGCCTCGCGCTGGAGGTTCTCCGTCTCGATGACCTTCACCGCCTCGGCGGAGCGACGCCGGCGGTTGGCCACGGACTCACCCTCGACGGTGACGTCGATGGCCTCCTGGCTCACGTCGACCGGCGCCGCGGTGACCCCGGGCGTTTCGGGCTGAGCGGGCGGCTGGGCCACGGCCTCCGGTGCGGGCGTCGGAGCCGGAGCGGGAGTCTCGACCACGGGGGCGGGCGTGGGCTCCACGGG
>NZ_JABUMQ010000516.1:0-4942 GCF_013336645.1 Myxococcus sp. CA039A
AGATGTTTATAAGAGACAGGGCTCCTACGGCCCGGACGGCGCCTCCCTGGAAGGGGTGGGGCGCGCGCGACGGACTGGCCCTGGCACTTAATGACGGGGAGACGGGGGAGCAAGTTTCCGCTCACCCCAATCCCATCCACCCGAGGGGCCGCGGGAGCAAGCGAGCGACCCCGAACGGGTGGGAGACGGCTTCAGGAGAGCTTCGCCAGCTGGGCCTTCACGGCCTCGGAGATGGCTCGGCCCTCGGCCTTGCCCTGGATCTTGGGGGTGAGGTTCTTCATCACCAGGCCCATGTCCTTGGAGCTCGTGGCGCCCACCTCGGCGATGGAGGCCTGGACGGCGGCGGCCAGCTCGTCGGGGGTGAGCTGCTGGGGGAGGTAGCTCTGGAGGATGGCGATTTCGGCCTCTTCCTTCTCCGCCATCTCCGGCCGGTTGCCGGCCTTGAACTGCTCCACGGAGTCGCGACCCTTCTTGATGAGGCCGGCGACAACTGTCAGTACACCCGCGTCATCGAGGGCGGAGGCGCCGGGCTCCACTTCCTTGTACTTGATGGCGCTCTTGATGGCCCGAATGACGGTGGTGCGCGTCTCGGTCTTGGCCCGCATCGAGTCCTTCAGGTCCGCGTCGAGCCGTTCCTTGAGGGTTGCCATATATGCGACTCCGCTGGGGTTGTGGTTCGGGGGGACTGGACGACGGGAGCCAGGGCACCTGACTGCTCGGGGGCGCCCCGGCTCTCACGCCGGCCTCGCAACTAGAACGACTTGCGGGCCTTCTTCACCGCGCGCTTCTTGGCGGCGAGGGCCTTCTTCTTCCGCTTCACGGAAGGCTTCTCGTAGTGCTCGCGCTTGCGGATCTCGGAAAGGATTCCGGCCTTTTCAGTGGCCTTCTTGAAGCGCTTGAGGGCGCTCTCAATGGATTCTCCTTCTTTCACTCGGATACCGGGCATGAGTTCACCTCCTTCCGCCATGCGTCAATGTGTGTGTACTTCAAAAGGGGAGCGGGTATGTCCTAGCGGGAGGTAAAACGCAAGGACGCAGGAGGGAAAACCCGGGGGCGGATGCACTACACTGTCCGCTGCGTGAGCCCTGCCCTCATCCTGATGGTACTGCTGGCGACCGGTCAGCGTGGCGGCACCGGGACGACCGACTGCTGGAACTCCTGCCAACGGCACGTGGCGGACCGGGCCCTCCGGGGCCGCGTGTGTGGCTCCTGCCTGTCCGGGGGACGGGTCGACTCCTGGGTGGCGTCCCTGGGCACGGTCCGGCCGACTCCCCGCGACGCGCTCGCGTCTTCCCGCAAGGACGAGGACTGGCGGGTGCGGTGGGCCTCGGTGCGGGCCGAGGCGAAGGGGAAGGGGATTCCCGAGCGCCGCGTGCTCGCGGAGTGGGTGGCCAGCACGCCCACGTCGGCGGATCTGCAGGCGTGTCTCACGGCGGCACGCGCGGCCGCGGAGGCGGATCAATCCTCGGCGACGTTCCTTCGAGAGGCCGGAGCGCGGGGGCCCGAGGCGGCGGCCCGGGTATGGGCTCGCCGTGAGGCCATCCGGCAGGCGCTGGAGGTGGAGTTGTACTCGGAGGACCCGCGCGCGCGAGGGTCGGCGCTCGCCCACCTGGGGACGTTCATGGGGCGCAAGCCAGCGCGGCTGTTGCTCGATGCCACGGCCTCCAGGCCGGAGAGCACGGATGTCATTGGCGCCAGCGCGTTGAAGTCCGTGGCGCTGCGACAGCGCACCTCGGTGGGGCGCCTCTTGCTGGAGGAGGCGAAGCCCGCGGACGCGGTGCTCGTGAACCGACTCTTCGCCGTGTACTCGCGGGAGTTGGAGGAGCTTCAGCCGGAGCTGACGGCGCCCGAGCCCCGTCGCCGGGATTCGGCGGTGCTGGCGTTGGGCGTCTATGGACCGCTGGCCCGCAGGGAGATGGAGCGCGCGCTGGAGGATGCGGACCCCAAGGTGCGTGGCTCCGCGGCGCGGAAGATGGCGGAAGCGGAGGGCACGTCGCTGCGCGTGGCCGCCGAGCGCCGGGTGGAGGGGCGCGACGCCGCCGTGTCCCGGCCGTGGCTGGAGGCCATGGTGCGGGAGAAGGGCTGCGCGGGCTTCTTCCTGGATGTGGCGGGCAACCCGAGGATGCCCGCGGAGCTGCGGGGCCAGGCGCTGGCGTCACTGGCGGACTGTCGCGAGAGCGAGAACGAGCGGGTGGAGACGCTTTCGCCCTATCTGCGCGACTCGCAGCCCGTGATTCGGGCCGGGGCGGTGCGCGTGCTGGGCTCGATGTCCGTCCGGAGACCCGAGGTGATGGATGCCACCACGCGGGCGCTGGAGGACGACGCGCCGGAGGTGGTGGCCGCCGCGCTGGCGGTGGTCGCGGGGCAGCGCCAGTCGACACGGGGGGACGCGGCCGCGGAGCTGCTGGGCTCGGAGCACCCGGTGGTGCGCGCCGCCGCCGCCCGGGCGCTGGAGGCCATTGGCCGCGCCGTCCACGTGAAGGTGCTGGCGTCCTGCCTGCGCGAGGACCCGGTGCCGGATGTCCGGGTGGCCGCCGCGCTCGCGCTGGGCCGACTGGGCGGGCCGCATGCCGCCGCCGCGCTGTCCGACGCCGTGGCCCGGGACGGGGACACCCACGTCCAGCACGTGTCGCGCGAGGGATTGCGGCGGCTGGGCTTCGGGCCCTGAGCCGAACTCAGGGGCCGCTGATGGCCTTGGCGTCCGAGCGGTTCCGACCCGCGCGCTTGGCCCGGTAGAGGTACTTGTCCGCCGCGGCGATGAGGTCCTCGGGCTGGGAGAAGTCCGAGTCCAGCAACGTCGCCACGCCCAGGCTGATGGTCACCTTGATGGGCGTGCCGCCGAAGACGAAGTCCGCCTTGTCCACCGCGTACCGGCAACGCTCGGCGCAGGCGAGGGCCTGGTCCTCGGCGGACTCGCGCAGCATCAGCGCGAACTCCTCGCCGCCGTAGCGCGCCAGCAGGTCCTCGGTGCGCACGGTGTCGCTGACCCGCTGGGCGATGCGCGTCAGCACGTAGTCACCCGCCGGGTGCCCGTACGCGTCGTTGATCTTCTTGAAGTGGTCCACGTCGAACAGCACCAGCGACAGGTTCACCCGGTGGCGCAGGCAGTAGCTGAACTCCTTGCGCACCGTCTCCAGGAAGTACTTCTTGTTGTAGACGCGGGTGAGGCCGTCGCGCGTCGCCGACTCGTAGATGCTGCGCTGGTACTGCTCCTCCAGTTCGTCCTGGATGGAGAACTTGAGGACGGTGTTGGAGCCAATCTGGATCTTGTCGCCGTCGTAGAGCGGCGCGGCGTTGACCTTCAGGCCGTTGAGGTACGTGCCGTTGGTGCTCGCCAGGTCCACCACCTGGAAGCGCCCGTCGCCCAGCGCCACCACCTTGGCGTGCTTGCGCGAGATTCCGTCGTCCTCCACCTGGAACTGCGCCTCGGAGCTGCGCCCCAGCACCACCTCGGAGCGGTCCAGCTTGAACATCCGGCCGATGCCCGCCGCGGACTTGGCGCTGATGACGATCAGATAAGCGCTCTGCCGCTGGCCGTTGCCCAGCAGGTCCGAAATGGAATGGACGGAAGTTTTCTCCTCGGACATCGCGCCACCCATCTTACGGGCCGTTTTTTCATGGCGGCAAGCATGCTGCCGGCTTCCTTGCCGGCAACCCTCGCCAGGATTGGACTCACCGCGTTGGTTTGTGGCTCCGGCGACCCGGGGGTTCCACTGTCTTGCGTCCGACGGTCAGCTCCCCGGCCACCGGTGTCTGGATGAAGCGCGCGAGCGCCTCCGGAGAGCGGGGGTGATAGGCCAGTCCCTGCATCAGCTTCACCAGCGCCGCCGAGGGCGTCAGGTCCGCGCCGCCCACGGCCCCCTGGGCCAGGGCCGCCGCTCCAGATTCGTAGAGACTGAGATCCACGCCGTTGCGGTGGGCCTGACTCACCACCACGACGGGCACGCCGCGCTCCCGGGCCTGGGTGAACAGGGGCAGGAGCGAGCGCCCGAGGGCCGGGTCGATGGGGAAGTTGCCGGCTCCGTACGCCTCCAGGACGAGTCCCCGGACATGCGGCAGCAACTGCAGGGGCAGGGCGGGGTCCAGCCCGGGGTAGACCTTCAAGAGGAAGACGCGCGGATCCAGCTTCTCGTACAGGCGGAAGGGGCCCTTCGACCGAAGTCCCGGCTCGAACGTCGCGTCCACGCCCAGGGTGCCCAGCACGGGGCAGTTCGGGCTCTCGAAGGCGTCGTACTCGGACACCTTCACCTTGCGCGTGCGGTTGCCCCGGTAGAGGTGCGAGTCGAAGCAGATGGTGACCTCGCGCGGCCCCTGCAGCGCGGACAACACCGCGTCGATGAGGTTGAGCCGCGCATCCGAGCGGACCTCCCCCAACGGCCGCTGGGAGCCCGTCAGCACCACGGGGCAGGGCGGGTTGCGCAACATGAAGGACAGCGCGCTGGCCGTGTAGGCGAGCGTGTCCGTGCCATGGGTCACCACGGCCCCGTCGAAGTCCTTGAGCTGCTGGTGCAGGTGGGTGGCCATGCGCTGCCACAGCTCCGGCTGCATCTCCGAGCTGTCCACGTTGCTGATCAGCTGCAGCTCGATGTCCGCGAGCTGGAAGAGCTCCGGGACGCGGGCCTTGAGCGTCTTGAAGAAGGCAGCGGGGCGCAGGGCGGATGGCCGACCTCCGGCCATCCCCAGCGTGCCACCGGTATGCAGGAGCAGGACTCTGGGCATGATGGGCAAGGGTGCTTCCCTGCCAAGGCTTGCGTTGCTTTACAAGCCCCGCGAGCGTGGCTAAGACCCGCCGCGTGCTCCTCTCCTGCTGGAAGCGTGTCATTCCCCTGCTGGCCGCCGTGGCGCTGACCAGCTCGGGCTGCAAGAACCCGGAGGGCTCCGCGCCCGCCTCGAACCCGGCCCCGGCCGCCGCCCCGGCCGCCGCTCCGGCTCCCGCCGCGAC
>NZ_JABUMQ010000517.1:0-4907 GCF_013336645.1 Myxococcus sp. CA039A
CTCCGCGTCCGAGCACTGAGGGGCCCTTTCCTCCCTGGGCGGTCTCCGGGTGGCCTAGGGCCAGGGCCTGGCTCATGGACCCCATGCCTGGCCCTGTACGCCGGAAGTTTTCGTCCTTTCGGGTCCAGGGGTTTTGTGCTGTGAATCCGCACCCATGGCGAACACCCGCACTGTCACGGTCATCAATGGAGACGGCATCGGCCCCGAGGTGATGGCGGCCACCATCCGCGTCCTCGAGGCGCTCAAGGTACCGCTCGAGTTCGAGCACAAGGACGCGGGCGCGGAAGTGGTGGCCAAGTACGGCACCAACCTGCCCCACGAGACGGTGGAAGCGGTGCTGCGCAGCGGCGTCGCGCTGAAGGGCCCCACGGGCACGGTGGTGGGCGGCGGTCTGCCCTCCGCGAACGTGGGCCTGCGCAAGCGGCTGGATTTGTACTCGTCGCTGCGGCCCGTGAAGAGCGTGCAGAACGTGAAGACGCGCTACGAGAACGTGGACCTCGTCGTGGTGCGCGAGAACACGGAGAGCCTCTACGCCGGCCTGGAGCACATCATCGTCCCGGGCGTGGTGGAGTCGCTGAAGATCATCACCGAGAAGGCGTCCACGCGGATTGCCCGCTTCGGCTTCGAGTACGCCCGGAAGCACGGTCGCAAGAAGGTGACCGGCGTCCACAAGGCGAACATCATGAAGTTGTCGGACGGTCTGTTCCTGGACTGCTGCCGCAAGGTGGGCCGTGAGTATCCGGAGATCCACTACGAGGAAGTCATCGTCGACAACCTCTGCATGCAGCTGGTGAAGGACCCGACGCGCTTCGATGTGATGGTGCTGGAGAACCTCTACGGCGACATCGTGAGTGACTTGTGCGCCGGTCTGGTGGGCGGCCTGGGCATGGTGCCGGGCGCGAACATCGGCGAGCGCACGGCGGTCTTCGAGGCGGTCCACGGCACGGCGCCGGACATCGCGGGCAAGGGCATCGCGAACCCCACCGCGCTGATGATGTCGGCGGTGATGATGCTGGACTACCTGGACATGCGCGAAGAGGCCCGGCGCATGGAGGGTGCCCTCCACAAGGTTTACGGTGAGGGGAAGATCCGCACCGGCGACCTGGGTGGCAGCGCGACGACGCGCGAGTTCACGGACGCCCTCATCGCCGCGCTGTAGCAGTCACGACGGCCCACGCCGTCACACGAGCCCGGGTCGCCTCTCAAGGCACCCGGGCTTTTTCGTGTCCGCGCCTCAGCCCACCGTCACCTTGCGCACGCCGCGCGCCTCCAGCAGCGCGGGCAGTCGCTCGCGCTGGTCTCCCTGGAGCACGAGCGTGTCGTCCTCCACCACGCCTCCGCAGCCCAGCGAGTTCTTCAGCGCCTTGAGCCACACCTCGCGCTGGGGCACGGGCAATTCCAGGTGCTCCACCACGGTGACTTCCTTGCCACCCCGCCCCTTGCGCTCCATCCGCACCACCGCGCGCGCGGGGCCCTTCGGCTCGGGCTTGCGCGCAGGCGCAGCGACAGGCGCCGCGGGGCCCACCGGCAGCGCCTCCCGCTTCGCCGCCAGCGCGGCGAAGGGATTGTGGAACGGCCCCACCGGTGCCGCTGGCTCGTCCTTCTTGTCACGCTTGCCCATGACGAGACGCCCGCCGTTGCTCAGTGGTTGTGGCCCGCGTGGTCGTCCTGCGGCATCGCGCGCGGCGGAGGCAGCACGTCGAACGCGGGCGCGCTCGGATTCCCATCCGCCATCACCAGCGCGTACAGGAACGGCGCGGACGGCATCGCCTGCCGCCCGTTCACCACCACCAACGGCGTGCCGGTGAACTGGTAGCGAAGCGCATACGACGTGTCCTCTTGAATCTTCGCCGCCGTGGCCGCGCTGGAGATGCACGCATCCAACTGCATCCGCGACATCGAGCCGGACGAAGCAATCTCCATCACCCGCTCCGTATCCAGCACCGCCTGCGCCGCGAAGAGCTTCTCCCGCAGCTCCCAGAAGTCCGGCGCGCCCTCCAGGCAGATTTGCGCCTTCGCCGCCACGCACCGCACGCTGGGCGCGTCCGGCCCGCGCTTGGGCATCGCCGGGTTGCAGGAGCCATCCAACGGGAACTGCCGGGCCTCCAGCGACAGCTTGCCTTCCGGCACGCGCTTCTTCAGCACCGCCAGCTCCTCCACCAACGCCTTGCAGTGGGGGCACTTGCTGTCGGTCCACTCGACAATCTTCACCGGCGCGTCCACCGGCCCATAGCGGTGACGCGCGGGCGCGGCGGCGGCCTTCGGCACGTCCCGCCGGTACAACGCCAGCGCGTTGGAGATGAACTGCTGCTGCTCCATCGGCAGCCCGCGCAGGTACGCCTCCAGCGACGCGGGCGTGGCCGCCTGCGTCGTCGTCGACGACGAAGCCACGGGCAACAGCGACCCCGCCTTGGGCTGCGGCGAGGACAGCGAGCGGCCCGGCAGCAAGACGGCGATGAACACCGCGACGGTGACGCCCACCGTCCACTGCAGCGCGGGGACCCACTGGCCCGCACCGGCGGCCGGCAGCCCCTTCCACGCGACAGCCGCGATGGCCGCGACCAGCGCATACGTCCCCAGGCAGGTGGGGCACACCACGCCCGTCTGGAAGCTCGCGAACGCGAAGACGAGCACCGACGCGATACCCGCGCCGGCCGTCAGCTTCAGCCCCTGCGCCGCCGGAGCCACGGGCTTGCCCGAACGAGCGCGCGCCAGGTACAGCGCCGACAGCGCCACCACCGTCAGGCCCCACACCAGCCCCAGGCCGGCCACGGGGATGCCAAACAGCTCATGCAAGCGGGTGGCGAACGGCGAGTTCCACACCGTCTCGCAGTTCACCGTGTCGGACACGCCGCACACGGTGGAACCACCGGCGCGCAGCGTGAGCAACTGGCTCCACTGGAAGACGGACAGGACGCTCGCGGCCACGCCCAGCACCAGCAACACCACCCCGACACGGAAGGGAACGGGGGTGGCGGCTTTCTGGGGAGAGGACTTCGGACTCATGCGTGCTCCGGGGGCGGGGTCATCAGGACGAGCAAACGGGCGGAGGCGGGGCCTTCATTGGCGACACCGTGCTCGGCACCCGCGGGGGCGAAAACAGCCGCGCCCACACCATGGACCTCCTCCTCGGCACCGACGCGGAAGCGGCAGCGGCCGTCCAGGACGACGTAGACCTTGTCGGAGGTGGCGTGGTGATGCGGCTTCTGCGCCTGCCCGGGCGCCAGGCAGTAGACGTCGAGGAAGAAGCGCTCGGACTGGAAGACGTTGAGCTTCCGGAGCTTCTCCGGGGAGAAGTCCTGGAAGGACGACAGCTGCTTCACATCCATCGTGGCATTCGCTCCTTCGCCTCTATATAGCGACGGACATGGAACCGCTGTCTCTGCATTTTCTTCACGAAGAAGCGGGGGCCCGCTTCATCGATGTGCGCGGCCGGGAAGTCGTGGCCGGATATGGCAACGGCGAGGACGGCTACCGCGCCGCCCGGGAGGCCGTGGCGCTCCACGACGCCTCCTACCGCGAAATCCTCCGGATAACGGGGGAGGACAGGGCCTCCTTCCTACATGGAATGGTGACCCAGGAGGTGAACAACCTCCCCGTCGGAGCCGCCACCTACGCCGCCCTGGTGAATGTGAAGGGGGCCATGGTGGCGGATGCCCGCATCCTCAAGCGGGAGGCAGACCTCCTGATGGATGTGGAGCCGGGCCACGGCGCCAAGGTCCGGGAGTTCCTGGAGAAATACCTCATCTCCGAGGACGCGGAGCTGCACGAGGCGACGGGCGAGTACGCCATCCTCCGGCTGCTCGGTCCCCGGACGGCGGGCGTGCTGGGCGAGGGCTTCTCCCCCCTGGCGCACCACGCCACCCGCCCCCTGACGCTCGCCGGCCAGGACGTCATCCTGGTGGGCAACACCTCGGTGGAACCCCACGGTGTCGACGTGTGGGTGCCGCGCGCGGGCGTGGAGGCCGTGTGGCGGGCCCTGAGCCAGGCGGGCGCGGAGCCAGGCCTGAAGCCGCTGGGCTTCGAGGCGCTGGAGCTCCTGCGGGTGGAGGCCGGAGTCCCCCGGTACGGGCAGGACATGGTGGACACCACCATCCCCATGGAGGCCAACCTCACCGGGGCCATCTCCTACAACAAGGGCTGCTACATCGGGCAGGAGGTCATCGCCCGGGCGACCTTCCGCGGGCACATGAACCGCAAGCTGACGGGCCTGCTCCTGGGCGAGGCCGACGCCGCGCCCGGCACGGAGCTGCGCCGGGGCGAGAAGAAGGTGGGCTGGCTCACCAGCGTGGTGCGCTCCCCGTCCCAGGGACAGCGCGTGGCCCTGGGCTACGTGCACCGCGACTCGCTGGAGCCCGGCACCGAGCTGACGCTGGCCGGTGGGCCCGACACCGTGAAGGTCGCACCACTGCCCTTCAAGGGCTGAGCGCGACACGGCTGTCAGTGAAGCCGTGAGCCACTGACGACTTTGTCACCCGAGCCCCGGGGACTTCCCCCTGGGGCCGCGGAGTTACGGGCTGTTGAGTATGGAACGGGCCTTGCTCATCCGGCCCCCGCTCATGAAGCCCTCTTCACTGACGTGGTTGTCCTTCCTCTCCGGCGCCACGGTGATGGCGTCGGAGATGGCCGCCTCGCGACTGGTGGCCCCCTACTTCGGGAGCAGCACGCCCGTGTGGGCGGCGCTCATCTCCCTGGTGCTGGGAGGGCTGGCGCTGGGGGCGCACCTGGGCGGGCGCTGGGCGGACCGCGCGGAGCGACTGGAGCCGCTGCGCATGGCGCTGTGTGTCGCGGCGCTGCTGCTGGCCGCCCTGCCCTTCCTCGCGCGGGCGCTGCTGTCCGGGGCCACGGCGGCGGTGATGACGGGGCGTCCGCTGGAGGCCATGGGGCGCGTGGGGCTGGTGGTGCTG
>NZ_JABUMQ010000518.1:0-4857 GCF_013336645.1 Myxococcus sp. CA039A
GCCGACGACGCGGCGCGCTTCTCCGCCTCGGCGGGCTTGGATTCCTTCGAGCAGCTCGCCGCGCTCAAGCAGAGCAGGGCGCACAGCATCACCGGACCGACGCGGGAGGCAGGCATCTACTTCACGCCCTTCTTGGCGAGGTCGGGGTGGCAGAGGGAGCACTGGGATTCGGGCCGCTCGTGCTCCGCGCACCAGTCGCCCTTGGCCTTGAAGACGGCGGCGAGCTTCGGGTTGCAGCGCGTGCACAGGGACTTCTGTACGCCGTGCTCACACTTGGGCTTCTCGGCTTCGGAGGACTGGGACTTCTCGGGGGCCTTGGGCGCTTCGGCCAGGGCAGGGGAGACGGTGAGCAGCGCGACGAGCACGGACAGGGTACGCAGAGAATGCATGAGGAGACTCCAGCCGGGGCGGTCGCCCACGGCGGTGAATTCCCGCGCGACCAGGCGCGGGGGCGTTGGACAAGGCTTCAGGCGACGAGGACGCGCATGCACGCGCACGCCCGGTGGGCATGCGGAGGGCACACGTCTCCCGTGAAGGGAGGCGTCAGGCTCTAGGCGGCTGGAAGATGTCGTCGGCCAGCCCGGAGAGGACCGGCTCGTCCACGCGGCCCGGCACGGGCGGCGGAGTGGGCGCGTCCGCGAGGTTCTCCAGGACGGGAACCGGCGCGGGAGTGGCCCTCAGCGGGCAGCAGGGGCAGAGGACGCAGCTGGGAGCGCAGTCGGTGCACTCGTCGTCTTCTTCCTCCGCGCAGTCGGCGTGCGTGTCCGAAGCGAAGGCCAGCGTCTGAAAGACGCCGCCCGTCATCAGGACGAGGAGCACGGCCAGGAATCGCAGGAGGAACCGCATCCACCCACTGGCTTAGCCAGGACGAAGGGTCGGAGTCAATTCGCCGAGCCGGCCGCCCGGCTCTCCGGCGTGACGGTCAACTTCTCCAGGAGGCGTCGCATGGCCCGCGAGTCCCAGTCACGAGGGCCTGGGAAGCGGGCGACCAGTCGGCCATCGACCACGAGGAGGCTGGTCGGGAGCAGTTCCACGCCGAAGGCATGGGCGACCTGCTTGCCCACGTCCAGGCGCAGGCGAAACTCGGGTGGGGGAGGGCCCTCGAAGTACGACTCCACGTCCGCGAGGTCCGTGTCGTGGCTGAGGACGATGACCTGGAGTCCCTCGGGAGGCGATTCGGCCAGGGAACGCAGCTGAGGTGTCTCCCCGCGGCAGGGAGGGCACCACGACGCCCAGAACACCACCAGCAACGCGCGCGAGTCCGGTGCATCCGCGATGATCGGCGCGGGGCCTTCTATCCGGACGTAGCTGGGCGGAGGGTCACTCCGGCAGGCCCAGGTCATGGCGAGCAGGCCGAGCGCCAGGGCGTGCCAGGGGTGATGGATGCGCATCAAGCCCTGAAGGTAGCGCGGGCCCTTGGCCCATGCCATGCCCGCACGCAATCGAAGCGGTCTTCGTTCGTGCAGGGGAAGTGGTTGTGGGCCTGAACCGGTGGAGATGGCGGGTTCTGGCTGTTCTACGTGTCGCGGGAGTCCTGAATGAAGCGCGGTTGGATGGATGTGGGTGTTGTCGCGGGACTGGCGCTGTTGCTCGTGGTGTCACCGGCCACCGCGGCGAGCCGGAAGGACGCGATTGATCGCCTGACGGCGAAGTACACCGAGCTGAAGCAGTTCAATGGTGCGCTGCTGGTCGCCGACGAGAAGGGCATCATCCTCAAGAAGGGGTATGGCCCGGCGAACTTCGAGTGGCAGATCCCGGTAACGCCGGACACGAAGTTCCGCATCGGCTCCATCACCAAGCAGTTCACCGCCGTGCTCATCCTGAAGCTCGTGGAAGAGGGCAAGGTGGGGCTCGAGGACCCCATCACGAAGCACCTGCCGGACTACCGCCAGGACACGGGCGCGCGCGTCACGGTGACGCACCTGCTGAACCACACGTCGGGCATCCCCAGCTACACGTCGCGGCCAGACTTCAGTGCGAAGTTCGCTCGCAATCCGTACAAGGTTCCCGACTTCGTGAAGCAGTTCGCCAGCGGCGACCTGGAGTTCGAGCCGGGGTCGAAGTACTCGTACAACAACTCGGGCTACTTCCTCCTGGGCGCCATCATCGAGAAGGTGACGGGCAAGACCTATGCGCAGGTGTTGCGCGAGCGGATCTTCGAGCCGGTGGGGATGAAGAACACGGGCTTCGACGTGTCGGCGACGGTGCTGGCGAAGCGCGCGAGCGGCTACGAGCGCAACCCGGGCGGCTTCGTGAACGCGGCATACATCGACATGGGCCTGCCTTATGCCGCCGGGTCGATGTACTCGACGGTGGAGGATCTCTACCTGTGGGACCGCGCGCTCTACGGGGACAAGGTGCTGCCGGCGGCGCTGAAGCAGAAGATGTTCACCCCGGGGCTGGACGACTACGGCTTCGGCTGGAACGTGGCCCCGACCCAACTGGATGACGGGAAGACGAAGGTCGCGACCACGAGCCACGGTGGAGGCATCCACGGCTTCAGCTCGTTTCTGATTCGCGTGCCGGAAAAGAAGGAAGTTGTCATCGTTTTGAGCAACGTGGGGCGCGGGGTGAGGGCGCGCAGCGTGGCAGTGGGAGCCCTGAGCATCCTGCACGGCGTCACGCCCCAGACTCCGCTGAAGCCGATGGGCGAAGTGGTGTGGGAGGTGCTCGACAAGGGGACCGCCTCGGACGCCATCGCGCGGTACAAGACGGTCAAGGAGAAGAAGCCCACCGAGTACTTCTTCGGTCCGGGAGAACTCAACACCGTCGGCTATCAGCTGTTGTCGGCCGGGCGCATGCCGGAGGCCATCGAGATCTTCAAGTTCAACGTGGATCAGTTCCCGCAGGATGGGAACGTCCATGACAGCCTGGGCGAAGCGTATCTGGCCAACGGCGACAAGGCCCTGGCCGCGTCGAGCTATCGCCGGTCGCTGGAGTTGGATCCGTCCAACACGAACGCGGAGAAGGTTCTCAAGGAGATCGAGAAGCCCGCGGCGAAGACGCCCTGACGTATCGACTCCCGCGGGGCTTGGGCTCCGCGGGAGTATGTTTCCCGCTCATGAGCGACCCGGTTCTCTACCGCCCCTTCGACATCGTCCAACGCCTGGGGACAGAGAAGGCCGTCATCTACCGTTGCATTGAAGTGCTTCCCGGACGCGGCTTCATGGTCCAGAGCGCTGACAGGGTCTGGTTGCCCGTGGAGCGAGAGATGCTCCGGGGCCACGAGCAGCGCTTCTGGGAATTGCTTTGTGAAGAGGCTCCCGAGGTGAGGAGCAGGCTGTTCGCGACGGTTGAGCAAGCCATCGCTTCATTCGACGCCGACTTCAACGAGGACTGAGCGGGCACCCAGGCGTCGGCTACGGTCACCGCGATTCTCGCCGTCATAGGAATGCCGCCGGGCAGCTCGCCGTTCACTTGCCCCTGTGGTGTGTTTTCCGTGAGGCGAGACGGTTGGCGAGCCAGCCGGCGGGCAGGGCGCGTCGCGCGAGTGACGCCGCGTCCGTCCACGGCCCCTCGGCTCCAGTGGTATGAGCCCGGGATGCGCACCGCGCGCACCGCCTCGTGGTCTCGGTTTCTGGTTGTTCTCTTGCTGCTGGGGTTGAGCGCTGGCGTCGCGTCTGGCGCCCCGGCACTCGAGCTGGTGCAGGTGGGAGGCGCCCGCCCCTTTGAGGCCGAGTACATCACCGAGGTGATGTACGACCGCGTGGGGCTGCTCTGGATTGGCACCCGCGAGGGGCTCTACCTCCACGACGGTCAGCGCTTTCGCAAGTTCCAGTACGAGCTCGGCAACCCCGCATCCCTGGCGAGCAACGCGGTGCGGACCTTGTTCGAAGACCGCCTCGGTCGCCTGTGGGTCGGCACCATGACGGGCGGGCTGAGCCTGGTGGACCGGGCACACTGGTCTTTCAAACACTTCCGCCACGACTCCTCGGACGCCACGAGCCTTCCCCACGACGGCGTGTTCGCGCTCGCGGACGCGGATGACGGCCAACTGTGGGTGGGGACGAGCGCGGGCCTGGCGTTGCTGGACCCATCGACCGGGCGAGCGGTGCGCGTGCCGCTCGTACCGGGAGGCGGCGAGGAGTTCGTGATGGCGCTGCGTCACGACCGCGCCGGCGCGCTCTGGGTGGGCACGCTCAAGGGTGGCTTGTTCCGGCTGGACCCGGGAACCCACGCCTTCGAGCACGTCTCTCCAGACGAGGGAGGCCCCGACGCGAGGGATGTCTTCAGCCTCGCCCCGGACCTGGGCGGAGGAATGTGGGTGGGGACGCGCGCGGGGCTCTATCGGATCGGGCCGGGCGAGCAGGTCCTTCGCCGCGCCAGGCTCACGCCGTCCAGCGTCGTGGACAAGCTGCGTACCGTCACCGAGCTCGAGCCCGATGGGCGAGGGACGCTGTGGGTCGGCTCCTTCGGCTCAGGCCTGTTTCGCGTGGACACCGTGAGCGGAGTGGTGAGCGAGGAGCGGCTTCCTTCGGCGGGGCCCGGCTACGAGCAGCGCATCGACGAGGGCTCGCTCGCCGTGGGCGCGAGCGGAGACCTGTTCATCGGCACGTTTGGAATGGGCCTGTTCCATGCGCCGCTGCGCTCCGACGTCTTCCAGACGCTGCGGGCGAGGGGTGGGGACAGGACCTCCGGGCTGACGAACGAGGACGTGTGGGCGGTGACTCCCGAAGACGAGGGCCACCTGCTGGTGGGCAGCTTCGGCGGGGGCGTGGACCGCGTGGATGTGCGCACCGGTCAGGCCGAGCCTCTGCGCGTGCCCGTTCCCGAGGGTGCGGATGCGCGCGGTGTGCTGAGCCTGCTGCGCACGAGGGAGGGCATGTTGTGGGCGGGCTTCACGCAGGGCTCGTACCG
>NZ_JABUMQ010000519.1:0-4755 GCF_013336645.1 Myxococcus sp. CA039A
TGCCGGAGGAGGGCACGTTCGCGGACTTCGCGGGTCGACTGAAGGCGGCGGTGGAGACGGGCGAGTACGTCTACATGCAGAACGGGATGCTGGAGCAGTCGCACGTCCGGGAGAAGCTGCGCTTCGACTTCCTGCGGTTCACCGAGCCGCGTGGCGTGGAGAGCAAGTTCTGGATTGGCTCGGATGGGCAGGTGGTGAACCTGCACTACGACGACTGCATCAACTTCATCTGCATGTTCGAGGGAACCAAGCGGGTGACGATGTTCCCGCCGGAGCAGTTGGCGAACCTGTACCACGCGCCGTTCGACGTGCTGGCGGGAGGCGCGCCCACGACGAGCGTGCAGTTGTTGAACATGGATTTGGAGCGGCATCCGAGGTTCCGCACGGCGTTGGAGCATGCGTGTGTCGCGGTCGTCGAGCCCGGGGAGGCGCTGTTGATTCCGCCCTTCTGGTGGCACCACGTGGAGTCGTTCGGGGCGATGCATGTGATGGTGAACAGCTTCATCACGACGATTCCGTCCTCGGCGACGTTGGAATTGTGGAAGGACCTGTCGGCGGGAATGAGGGCGCTGGCGAGGGCCACACCGGAGGAGCGGAGCCGGGAGCGGGACATCTTCCGGCGGCGCGTGTTCGGGAACGAGGAGGGTGGGGACACGTCACCGCTGGCGGAGCAGGCGCGCAAGACGTTCCAGGCACTGCCTCGCTCCTGGCGGGAGCATGTCGCCAGGTTGTGGGAGGCGTTCGCCTTCCAGACGCATGGGACGCCGTTCGAGGTGACGCCGGGAGGGATTGAGGGACTCCTGGAGCGACAGGCGGGACAGCTCACGCTCTACCCGAACGCCAACATGCTCGCGGAGATGCCGGATGTGCTGGAGCTGCCTCAGGGGGACCCGGACCCGCGGTAGCAGGGAAGTCTCCGGCCCGACTCGATTCGCGCATGGACACGCTCAGTCCCAAGGAGCGAAGCGAACGAATGTCCCGCGTGCGCGACCGGGACACGAAACCGGAGCTGCGCGTCCGCCGACTGGTCTCGGGCATGGGCTACCGGTATCGCCTCCAGTACAAGAAAGTTCCAGGGCGCCCCGATCTCGCCTTCCCCGGAAAGAAGAAGGCCCTCTTCGTTCACGGGTGCTTCTGGCACCGGCACCCGGAGCCGGGCTGTCCTCTCGCCCGCCTGCCAAAATCCCGGCTCGATTTTTGGATGCCCAAGCTGGATGGGAACCGCGCGCGCGATATTCGCAAACTCGAGGAGCTTCGGAATCTGGGGTGGTCGGCCCTCGTTGTCTGGGAGTGCCAGTTGCGCGACGAGGGCGCCCTGCGGGAAATCATCCGCGAGTTTCTGGACACGCCTCGGAAACCCGGTCCGATTCCGTCCCCCTGAGGCACGGGGTGGCGAGCGCCACGGCGCTCACGGTCCGACCAAAACCCTCTTGCACTTCGAGGCCGGGATCGACATGGATACGCCCCCCATGAACTCCATCGAGCTGTTCACCGGCGCGGGTGGACTGGCCCTGGGCACGCACCAAGCCGGATTCCGCCACCGCGGCCTCGTCGAGTGGGACGAGGACGCCTGCGACACCCTGCGCAACAACGCGAGTGCGAACTCCGTTCCCGGCATCCAGCACTGGAGAATCCACCACACCGACATTCGGCTTCTCTCCTTCGACATGTTCGGGAATGGAGATGTGGACCTCGTGGCTGGCGGGGCGCCTTGCCAGCCCTTCAGCCTGGGGGGGAAGCATCGCGCCCAGGATGACGCGCGGAACATGTTCCCCGAGTTCGTGCGCGCCGTGCGGGAGCTCCAGCCGCGCGCGTTCATTCTGGAGAACGTGAAGGGGCTCCTCCGGGCGAGCTTTCAGAACTACTTCGAGTACATCAAGCTGCACCTGACGTACCCGACCATCACGAAGAAGCGGACCGAGGAGTGGCCCGAGCATCGGACTCGGCTCGAGGACGTCCACACGCGAGGACGGTTTCAAGGTGTCAGATACAACGTCGTCGCCCAGCTCTTGAACTCCGCCAATTACGGAGTGCCGCAACAGCGGGAGCGCGTCTTCATCGTGGGCTTCCGCGCGGACACGGGGCTGGAGTGGCATTTCCCGGAGCCGACCCACAGCGAGGACGCACTCATCTGGGACAAGCACGTCACGGGTGAGTACTGGAAGCGCCATGGTGTCCGGCAGCCGGCTTCGAGCAAGGCCTTCGCCCTCAGCGGCGTGCGGATGCGCGACTTGGAGAACGGGCAGCCCATCCCAACGAAGCCCTGGGTGACGATTCGCGACGCCATCGCGGACATGCCCGAGCCTCGCGTGGACCGAGACGCGAAGGGCTTCACGAACCACAAGCTCATGCCGGGCGCCAAGGTCTACCCAGGTCACACGGGAAGCCCGCTCGACATGCCGTCCAAGACCCTCAAGGCGGGTGTCCACGGCGTGCCTGGCGGAGAGAACATGATCTCCTTCGAGGATGGCTCCGTGCGCTACCTGACCGTCCGAGAAGCTGCACGGGTCCAGACGTTTCCGGACTCCTGGCGGTTTGAAGGCGCGTGGTCCGAGGTCATGCGGCAACTCGGGAACGCGGTCCCGGTGGGCCTGGCGGCGGTGGTGGCACGCAGCGTCGCGTCCAAGCTCAAGTCCTCGGAGGGCAAAGAGCCCTCTCCAACGGACGAACAACCCTCTGCGCCAGCACAGTAACAAAGCGAGCTGAACTCGACGTTCGGTACAGGAACAAGCGAAGTTGTCGGTAAGGCGAGTCCGGATGCGATTGGAGACTCGGCGGTTCATTCTTACGGCACCAATAGGATGCCTTGGCTCGCTCATCAATCCGGCCAAGGCACTCAATCCGCGGAATCAGAGAATTTCGAAACCGAGGGTGCTAGAATTTCCGCGTGTCCTCATCAAAGCCCACGTTCTTCGCCACGGACTTCAAGCTCAGCATTACCAAGGCACTCGCCGATCAGCTCGCCGAAAAGCTGGACATCAACGATGGCCCATTACGAAAAGCGCCGCTCACCCAAGAGAATATCAACAGCCTTGAGTCGCGCCCCGGCGTGTATCTACTGTTTCACAATGATCGACGAGTCTACGTCGGGAAGGCACAACAATCACTCCCGACCCGGCTTCTGAATCACCGAAGAAAACTAAGCGGTCGAAAGAATATTACCCTCGAAGAGATTAGCTTCGTCTGCCTCTATGTAGACGAGGATCTCGACGCCGCCGCCCCTGAACGACTTCTGATCAAGAAGTATCGACAGACAGGCGAAGCAACGGCCAATGGGGTTCCTTGGAATACGAACGGCTTTGGGAACAAGGACCCAGGCAAGAATCGCGATACGAGCGAAGTCGCCGCGAACCATTTTGACGCGCAATATCCAATCAATCTGGCATTTAGAGTGCAGGGGCTCGATCTAGGGGACACGACGCTTGGCAAGTACCTCTCCCAGCTAAAATCCAACCTTCCCTACAATCTTCGCTTCGAGAAAAAGGCCCCAGCCACACAGGCATACAACGCGCGAGTACACGTTACTCAGGCCATGCCAACCGCCCAAGAGGCTATTGATTTCGCGATTCGGGCGTTGCCGGAACAGTGGCAAGTGACGGCGCTTCCGGGCTACCTCATCCTCTACCCCAATCCCAAACAAATACCATATCCGAGCGCTATTTATCGCTGGGTTCGAACGAGAGAGGGAGTCGACGCCCAAAGCCAGGAGATGAAAACTGCCCCCGTCGCCGAATTCGACGAGCGCGAGACCGACCTGATCGACGAAGACATCGACTGACAAGCGCCTCCCGCACGCGGCACAGCCCACGAATCAATGCCTGTTTCATGGGAGTAGGCCTCGTCGCTGCCCATAAGGGAGTCGTGGCCGACCCGTCCACGCAGGTTGTGCGCCATTGGATGGAGCTCGGCCCCTCCTGGCTTGCCAGCGGTGTCTGTGCGGGAGCAGGCTTCCATCCCAGCGTGACGGGTCCATCTCAGGAGACCCGTGGGGGAATGGCCTTGCTGTCACCGGCGGACACCGCGCTCCTGGACTCGCTGGACCGGCATGCCCGGCGGCGCGCGGAGGGTATCCCCACGCTGAGCGTCCTCGTCGGTCCTCAAGACCGCGCCCTCCTCCTCTGGGATGAATGGCTTCACCGCAGCGGATTGAAAGCCACCTCCTCGGGCAGCGAGGACCTTCGCACCACCGTCTCCACCTGGGCCTCCGCCCTCGCCACCGAGCGCAATCTCTCTCGTGACGCGGAGAGCTATGTCGTCCTCTCCCAACGCGCCTTCTCCCCTCGCGAGCTGCACTTCGAGGGCAAGACGCCTCACGAGCGCCACGTCCTCTTCGAGCGACTGGAACCTCCCCACGCAGAGCCCGTCACCTGGGCCCTGTGCCGACAGCTCCTCGTTGCCCCTTCGCCTGCCACGCCCGGCGAACTCTCGGCCGAGGTTCGCGAGGCCATCGCTCGCGATCCCCTCCGCATCCTCCACGCCCTCCTCTGCCTCATCCCCGAGGGCCGCGCTCCCGCGCTCCAACTCCGCGTCTCCCCTTCCGACCCGCGCAGCCTGCGCACGGCGACCGCCCTCTGCTCCGCGGCTCCCATGCTCCATGTCGCCTGCGTGCTGCCCCCCGACGCCCTCGGCGAACCGCGTGGCCGCAAGGAGTCTCATGCCCTCGCCATGCTGCGTGAGGGCCTCCTCGAACTCCCAGACCCCGGCAGCGTGTCCGCGCCAGTCGCAGTGACGTCCAACGCGGCGCCACCCCCTCCC